>JBIIQL010000221.1:0-6239 GCA_044342095.1 Pirellulales bacterium | reverse complement strand
TCTTTCCGGAGAACTTCGGCTTCGGCAAGGATGCCTACCACGACGACGCGGGGAAGTATCTCTCCGACCGGCTCACCGACGAGTTGCTGAAGTTTGTGGAGCGGGAACGCGACCGGCCCTTTTTTGCCTACTACGCCGATCATGCCGTTCATGCGCCCTACGATCCGCCCGCTGACCTCGTCGCCAAATACGAGGGAAAATACGAGGGCAAGGGAGATGGCGACCGTCGCGACAACGCCGCCTATGCGGCGACGATCGAAGGGGTCGACCGGAACGTCGCGCGAATCGTTGCCGCCCTCGACCGGCTCGCGCTCCGCGAGGAGACGATCCTCGTCTTCACCTCCGACAACGGCGGCACGCCGCAATTCACACCGCCACTCCGGGGGAGCAAGGGGCAGCTGTACGAAGGGGGGATCCGCGTGCCGCTGGTCGTGTCGTGGCCGGGGCACGTGAGTCCCGGATCGACCGAAATCCCGGTGGCGACGGTCGATCTCTATCCGACGCTCCTCGACCTCTGTCGGGCCGCCGCCCCCGCTGGTCAGCCGCTCGACGGCATGAGCCTGGCCGGGCTCCTTGCCGGCAAGGAATCGCCGGAACGCGAGCGGCTCTTCTGGCACTTCCCCTGCTATGTCGGCAAGGCGACGCCGTCGAGCGCCGTCCGCGAGGGGGATTGGAAGCTCGTCGAGTTTTTCGAGGACGGCGGCCACGTCGAACTCTTCAACCTCCACGACGATCCCCACGAGCAAAACGACCTCGCGGCACGGCAGCCGAAGCGTGCCGAAACGCTCGCGAAGACGCTCCACGCCTGGCAGGCGGCGACAGGGGCCGCGATCCCGAATGCCGCCAACCCGGCCTACGACCCCGCCGCTGATCGTCCCCGCGGCGGACCTGGGGCTGGCGGCGGCGGTGGCCCAGAGGGGGGCAGACAGGGTGGCCGTCAGGGGGGAAAGGGAGGAAAGCGCGGAGGGGACGGGCGGCGACCGGGAGCCGGGGGACGGATGGAAGGGGCTAGCCGCGCTCCCCTTCCCAGCGGCGACGGAGGGCGTCGGCCGCGACCGCGGCAATGATCGCCCCGCCGGTGACGATCCGCTTGAGCGGCTCCGAGGCGCCGAGCTGGGCGAGCCCCGCTTCGAGCGTGGCGATGACGAGGACGCCGAGGAGGCTGCCGACGACACTGCCACTGCCACCGGAAAGGCTCGTGCCGCCGATCACCACCGCGGCGATCGCCGCCAACTCGAGCCCAGCCCCGGCGTTGGGGTCGGCGGAGCCGAGGCGGGCGGAAGCGAAGACGGCCGCGAGCCCGGCAAGCGCCCCCGAGAGGACGAAGACGGCGACCCGCGGCCTGGCCGTGTCGATCCCCGCCAATCGCACCGCCGGCTCATTGGCGCCGATGGCGACGAGGTGACGGCCGAAGACCATGCGCGAGAGGATCGCCTGCGCGGCGACCACGACGGCGAGCGCCACCGGCACCGTCGGGGGAATCCCGAAGATCGGCATCGGTTGTACCAGGGGCCGGATCGCCGCCCCGATGAACAGCGTTCGGGAGTCGCAGACGGCATACGTGAGCCCGCGGCAGATCTCGAGACTCCCGAGCGTGACGAGGAACGCCGGGATCCCCAGGCCGACCGTGAGGAGCCCCGTGCCGAGGCCGGCGAGGGCACCGGTGAGGATCGCCACCGGGATCGCCGCGGCAAGTGGCCATCCCCACTGGACGATCGCCACGCCGAGGACGGCGCCCGACAGGGCCATCACCGAGCCCACCGAGAGATCGATGCCACCGGCGATGATGACCAGCGTCATGCCGGCGGCGACGACCGAGAGCGCCGGCAGTCGGCTGGCGACGGTGGTGAGCGTCGTGACGGAGAGGAAGTGGTCGGCCAGCGTCCCGAACAGGGCCACGAGGCCAAGCCACACAAGCACGAGCACCCCCCACCCGCCGAGTCTGGTTCGATTCATGGTCGCCCTCCTGCCTCGACAGCCGATGTCGCGCGTGCCGGGGTCGGCCCGGCCTGGTGAAACGCTGCCGCCGTCACCTCTTCGTCGCTCCATCCGCGTGAAAACTCCGCCACGATGCTCCCCCCGGCCATCACGAGGACCCGGTCGCAGAGGCCCCGCAGCTCCGCAAGCTCGCCCGAGGCCAGCAGCACGCCGCCGCCTTGGCCGACGAACGCGCGGAGGAGCCGGTGGATCGTCCCCTTCGCGGCCGCATCGACGCCGCGTGTCGGCTCGTCGCAGAGGAGCACCCGGCAGCCCGCCGCGAGCCATCGCCCCAGCACCACTTTCTGCTGATTTCCCCCTGAGAGCTGGCCGACCGGCTGTTCGATCGACGTGCAGTCGACCTCCATCGCCATCCGGATCGACTCCGCCGCCTCCCGCTCCGCAGCCCGATCGATCCAGCCGCGATGGGCCGGAGGCTTCCCAGCCAAGAGGAGGGCATTGACCCGCATCGGATGGCCGAGGAGGAGTCCGTCGTGGCGGCGGTCCTCGGGAAGCATGCCGATCCCGGCCGCGACGGCCTGACGGGGGGAGCGGTAGAGCCCGGCGCGGCCGTCACCGACGCGGACGCTCCCGGCCACTGCGGGATCGGCGCCGAAGATCGTCCGCAGGAGTTCGGTCCGCCCGGCGCCGACGAGTCCGGCGAGGCCCACCACTTCGCCGGAGCGGACCTCGAGGCTCACGCGCCTCACCCTGGCACCGCGCTCGAGCCCCGTGACGGCGAGGACGATATCCCCGGTCGAAGGCGACGCGGTCGCCGATTCCGGAGACGTGGTCCGTCCTGACATCTCCTCGATGAGGCGCTCCGGGGCGACGTTTCCTCCGTGATGCTCGGCGACGAACCGACCATCCCGGAGAACGCTGATCCGGTCGGCGATCCGCGGCAGCTCGTCGAGCCGATGGGTGACGTAAACGACCGACACTCCCTCGCCCACGAGGCGGCGAACGTGGTCGAAGAGGAGATCGCTCTCCCGGGCCGAGAGGGCCGCGGTCGGCTCGTCGAGGATGAGGACGCGGCAGCGCCGATCGAGGGCGCGGGCGATTTCGACGAGTTGGCGCTTGCCGACACCGAGACGGGCAAGCGGCATCCGCGGATCGAGGTCGCCCAGGCCGACGCGCTCGAGTGCCACGGCGGCCCGGCGGTGGAGCGCGGTCCGGTCGACGAGGCCGAAGCGGCCTGGGAGCCGGTCGAGGAACAGGTTTTCGGCGAGGCTCATGCCGGGGAAGAGATTCATCTCCTGGAGCACCATCACCACCCCCGCCGTCTCGGCCGCGGCCCGCGACCGCGGTGCATGGGGAAGATCGCCAAGGGTCATCCGCCCCGCATCGGCAGGAACGAGCCCGCCGAGAATCGCGGCGAGCGTCGACTTTCCGGCGCCGTTTGAGCCCATGAGGACATGGACCTCGCCCTCCCGCAGATCGAGACTGACCCGGTCGAGAACCGGCGTCGACCACGCCTTCGAGATCCCTTCAACGCGGAGCGCGACCGAACCGGAATGGCCGCTCATGGTTGGCCCGTGACGAGGTCGACCGGGGTCGTGCGATCCTCGGGTGCGGCGGCGCCTGCGAGAATCGCCAGGGCCGCCTCGATCCCCTCGACGGCGAGGCGATCGCCGTGCTGGTCGACGGTGGCGCAGAGCCTGCCATCGGCGAGGAGCGGCGCGACGGCCGGGACGTTGTCGAATCCCGCCAGCAGGACGCGCCGGCCGGACGCCTCGATGGCGGCCGCCGCTCCGAGGGCCATGCTGTCGTTGGCGCAAAGGATCGCGGCGAGGGCGGGATGCTCGCTGAGCATCGCCGCGGCGATGCCGTTGGCCTTCTCCATCTCCCATTGCCCGCTCTGCCGGGCGACGATCCGCAGGCCGGCGGCGGTGGCAGCGTCCTCGAGCCCGAGGGCACGCTGCTGGCCGTTGAAGGCCGTCACGATCCCCTCGATGATCGCCACCTCGGCGCCGGATTGGAGCTGCTTCGCGACCGCCTCGCCGGCCCGGCGTGCCCCCTCACGGTTGTCGGGGCCGACGAACGGTGCCGCGAGCCCCGCTTCGGCGAGGACCTCGGGATCGAGTCGGTTGTCGATGTTGACGACGAGGACGCCGGCCTCGGCGGCCCGCTTGAGCGCCGGCACGACCGCCTTGGAGTCGGCCGGGGCGATGACGATCGCCGTCACGCCGCGGGCCACCATCTGCTCGATGATCGTAACCTGCTCGGAGACGTCGGTTTCGTTGCGCATCCCGTTGGTGATCAGTTCATAGCGGTCGGCCGCCCCGGCTTGGTGGGCTTTCGCGCCGTCGGCCATCGTCGCGAAGAACTCGTTGGCCAGCGACTTCATCACCAGCGCGATCCGTGGCTTGCCGTCGGCCTTGCCGCCGCCAGCCATCCCCGGAGGCGTGGCGCGGCTGCATCCCCCCTGGCCCGGCACCAAGGCCAGGGAGAGGATCGTCGCCGAAAACAAGATCCACCCTGCCGAGCGTGCGTGTCTCATCGGCCGGTCTCCTTCCCAGGGAACTGTCCATCGTCTCTCCGGAGCGTTCTACTACGCCCGGCCATCCTCGGGCGAGTGCCCGCGTCTTCCCGGAGCTGTTTCGTCATGGATTTCCCGGCCTTTTCGTTCGTGCCCGTCGTCGCGCTGTGCCTTCTTGCCCTTCCCAACATGGCTCCGGGGGCTGATTCGTTGCCGCTTGGCAAGGGGAGCGAGCTGGTGCTGGCGACGGCGGCGGAGGGGAGCGAGCTCCTCGGCGCCGAGGACGATTTCACCCGGCGGATGAGCCCGTTCGATCGGCAGGCGAGACTCAAGTCGGCAGGCGCTGTGAGTGACGCCGAGCACCGGGCCTTCGCGGCGCGGAGTGTCCTCGAATGGACTGACCGCGATCGCCGGGCGATCGCCGAGGCGATGCGCGGGCTCGACGAGCGGTTCACGAAGCTCGGCGTCGGGTTCCCGAAGCGCGTCGTGCTCGTGAAGACCAGCGGCGACGAGGAGGGAGGGGCTGCCTACACGCGCGGCGCGGCGATCATGCTCCCGGCGAAAGTGCTCGGGAGTGCGTCGCCGGTCCTGCGGCGGCTTTTGTGCCACGAGCTGTTTCATGTCCTCTCCCGCAGCGCCCCAGGGCTCCGCGGAAGGCTCTATGCGTCGATCGGATTCGAGCCCTGTGGCGAGGTGACCCTGCCGGGTGACTTCGAGCGTCGCCGGATCACCAACCCCGACGCTCCGGCCTTCGATCACTCCATTCGCGTCCGCCTCGATGGCGTCGAACGGCGGATGGTGCCGGTGCTCTGGTCGCGGACCGCCGACTACGACGCGGCGGCCGGCAAGGCGTTCTTCGAGACGATGGAGTTTCGCCTCATGGCGGTGAAGCTCGAGGGGGATCCGATCCGCGGTGTGCCTGAGGTCGATGCCGAGGGGGCCCCGATCATGCGCAAGCCTGAGGATACGGAGGGGTTTTTCGAGCAGGTTGGAAAGAACACCGGCTACCTCATCCACCCGGAGGAGATCCTCGCCGATAACTTCGAGATCCTCGTGGCGGGGGATCGACGGCCACCGAATCCGGAGATCGTCCGGCGTCTGGGCGAGATCCTCCGGCAGGGAAAGTGACCCGAAAGAATCACGCTTACGGGGGGGTCGCAGCGCCCTCGTCGTGAGGGTGCGGCGAAACTTTTTCTCTCTGGTGACGTTGAAGGGGCTTGTGGCGATCCGCAGGTCCGGCTCTCGCCGTGGCCTCCGCCGAACGAGTCTTTGTCCCACGCGCAAACGGCCAACCCGATGCACGTGGCACGGATAGCCCCTTCACCATGGATCTGCAGATTTCTCTGTCCGTTGCCCACTCGAGTGAGATACTCCGCGCCGGCATGATCGCCGTTGCGGCGAGCGAAGGCTTCGTCATCGCTGGCAGTCATGGTGATGCGGAGAGCGCGATCGCCGGGATCGTGGCCTCAAAGCCAGTCGTGGCGCTCATCGACGGAGGGTTTGTCAGCCCTGTCGACGGCTTCGAGGTCGCCCGACGGGTGAAGGCGGGGGCGCCCGGCGTCCGCCTGATGATCACGAGCCCTTCGGCCGACACCACCCATCAGGCTCGGGCGAGGGCGGCCGGCGCCGTCAATTGCATCCCGGAGAGCGGCACGGCCCAGGAGCTCGTGGCGGCGATCCGCCGCGCCGCCGCGGGGCAGGCCCCGGCCCCCACCGAGCCGTTCTCGCTCGTGGGCGCCAGGCTCGCCGCCACCGGGGCCGACGGGGCCGATCGCCATCTCAC
>JBIIQL010000220.1:0-6249 GCA_044342095.1 Pirellulales bacterium | reverse complement strand
CCGCACGCAGCCAGTTGGCTGCCAGCGGATTGGCCCCGTCCATCGCCGCGAGGATGTCGGGGAGCGCCGAGACATCGGCCGCGGCGATCACCCCCCAGGCCTTCGCCGCTGCCGCGTTCCCCTTCCCCTCGTGATCGACCGCACGAATCGCCGGGAGGCTGTCGGTCACCGGCGAGGCGACCACGACGCCACCCCCGACGAGCAGGAGCGACGCGATGGCGCACGGGCCGGACAGAAACCTCTGGAAGGAGACCATGCAGAGCACTCCGGGAAGGGGAACGAATCCGGGAACGGCCGACCGAGACGGCAGCCTATCTGCCCGTGGAAAAAGTCATCCCTGACCTTTTTCCACTTGAGACACCCCCAAAAAAGCCGAGGTTTTTCGGGGGTGTCGGCCGCCGCATCCGGCGTCGGGGACTTTATCCACAGCCTGCTATCAGGTCTTCGCAAGCGCGTCGGCGGCGACCGCGTAGCACTGCCGGATGTCGGCCAGCGGGTTCTCCGGGTTCTCCTCGTACTCCAGCGACAAGGCGCCGTTCTTGGGGAAGTTCGTCTGCACGAGCGCCGCCATGACGGCCGGCACGTCGAGATGCCCCTTGCCGAGGATCACCCCCTTGGTGACGTCCTGCATGTCCTGGAAGTCCTTGAGGTGGATGCCGTAGAGCCTGCCTTTGAGGAGGCGGATGACCTCGGTCGGCTTCTCGCCGGAGCGGATGTAATGGCCGAGGTCGGCACAGGCTCCGATCCGATCGTCATGCCCCTCGATCGCCTTGAGGACGTCGACGACCTTGTTGTAGCGGTGCTTGGGACCGTGGTTGTGGATCGCGATCCGGATGTCGAACTCCTTGACGAGTTCGTCGAGGCTCTTGAACGCTTCCGGCGAGGGATCGGCCGAGATGCAGGGGATCCCTGCCGCCTTGGCGAACTCGAACACCTTCCGATTGGCGGCGGCATCGCCACCGAAACCGTTGACGCCGTGGGCGCTGGCGGTGAGCCCGAGGTCGGCGAGCTTCTTCTTCATGCCGGCGATCGCCGCGGCATCGGAGTTCACCGGAAACATGTCGCCGTAGAACTCGACGAACCGGAAGCCGATGTCGCGGGCGTGCTTCATCGCCTCGTCGACCTTGTAGCCGCGGAGCGAGTAGAGCTGGATACCGAGGTTGAGATCGGCTGCGGCGGCCTCCCGGGCGAAGACGGCGAGGGGGGAGGCGGCGGCACAGGTCGCGGCGCCGGCGGCCAGGAAGCCACGGCGGGAGAGCGCGGGGGTCGGCATGCTCGATCCTTTTTTTCGATGGGGAATGACACGGAGGGTTCTCGTCCCCCCGGGCCGAATCATAGCAGGCGGGCCATCGCACCGCCCGTCCCCACGCACCGCCCCGCTTCAGCCGCCGACGCCGAGGCTCCGCCAGCCGACGGCCCTGGCCGCCGCGACGTCGAGTCGCGGGTCGTCGCCGACGAGGAGGAGCTCCCCTGCCGTGGCACCGAGACGCCGCTCGACGGCACGAAAAAACTCCGCCGCCGGCTTCCGCCAGCCGAGCTCCGATGAGGCGAAGACATGGGCCGCCCGGGAGAGCGGATCGACGCGACCGGCAATCGCCAGCAACCGTTCGTCGAAGTTGCTCGCCAGGGCCACCCCACACCCGGCGTCGAGGGCCGCCTCCACCAGCCGCGTTCCCGCCTCGATCGCCCGCCATGCCCCCGGATCGGCGAAATGATCCCAGAGATCGAGGAACACCGCCTCGCGGACCGCTTCCGGGGCATCGGCGGCAAACACGTCGTGGACGATGCCGCGCCAGCGTTCGACCTCCCGGGCCCGGCTGGTGGCGTACGGCGCTTCCGCCTCCGCGTCGATCTCCTCCTGACGGCGCCACGCCGCGGCGAACCTCCCCCGGAGATCCTCGGCCGAACACTCGAGCCCCTGCCGGCGGGCGGCCCGCTGGTAAGCAACGGGCACCGTCGGCCACGGCTCGACGAGCGTACCGACGACGTCGAACACGACATGGCGCACTCCCGGCGGCGGGAATGACGCTTGCGAAGGAAGGGACTGGAGCGGGGCGGTGTGTGGCATGCGGCGGTTGATCGGCGGCGGACGGAAACTCCAGTCGGGCTCGCGCGACAGACCCGTCGGCCTTCCGCAGCCCCCCCGCTACTTCGCGGGGACGAACCGGGAAACCAACCCGAGGTCGAGGCCGAACACCCAGAACATCAGCGACAGGATGAGGATCAGCCCGAGATACGAAAGCGCGATCACGACGCGCTCGCTCGGCGGCCGGCCCGTCAGCCACTCGTAGATCAGAAAAACCATATGCCCGCCGTCGAGAACGGGGATGGGGAGAAAATTCACCACCGCCAGATTGGCGCTGAGCATCGTGAGGAAGAGGAGGAGGGCACTGAAGCCCTCCTCCGCCGAGCGTCCCGCCTGCTGGAGGATCGACATTGGCCCCCCCAAGAGACGGGCGCTGATCTGCCGGCTCCAGAGCTTCTGGAGGAAGCGGTAGACCATCGAAAGATCCTCGACGGCCGTCGAGAAGCCGCGTGACAGGGCCGCGCCGATCGTCGCCGCCCGCTCGGTCTTGAACACCTGCTCGAAGACCAGCCCGCGGTCGACGAGGAAGTCCCCCGACACGACGGCCGGCTCGAGGGCGACATCCCGGCTCCCCGAGGCGTTTTCGACGGTCACCTCGACCTGTGACCCGGCGGTGAGCTGCTGCATCACGGCGATCACCCCCGGCCAGTTCGGCTCGGCCTCGGAGAGGGCGAGCCAGTTTCCGGGCCCGTCGGAGCCTTCCCCCGGCTCGATGAAGCGGACGCGCGACAGTTGGTCGCCGGCGACGATGCCGGCGCGTCCCGCCGGGCTGTCGGGGAGGACGGCGGTCACCGTCGGGATCACCGGGAGGGCCACGCCGATCGACGACACCGCCAGCGGCGTCGCCCGCATCGGCGAGGCATCGATCCAGGTCACCTCGCGCGGCGTGACGGAGATCGTTTCCTCGACCCCAGCCCGCTCGACGACCAGCGACACCGCCGCCCCGTCCCGCGACCGGAGCCGATCGTCGAGGGTGAACGGGTCACCGACCGGCGCCCCGTCGACCGACACCAACCGGTCTCCCGGCTTCACTCCCGCCGCCGCGGCAGGCGATCCATCCTGAACGGCCTGGATCGCCCCGGGGGCCATCTCCATGCCGAGCGTGGTCCGCGGGCGCGGAGGAAGCTCGACGTTGAGCGACTCCCCCTTCCGTTCCACCGTGAGGGCGACGGCCTGATCGCGGTGGCGCGCGAGAAAGGCGACGAGCTGCGCGTGGGATTCGATCGCGACGCCGTCGACCGCTCGGACGGTGTCGCCACCGGCAAGCGGGGGCGTCGTCTTCCCCGCGCTCCCCGGCAGCCCGGCGCCGAGATCGTCGGGGAGCTTGAGGGAGAGCGGCCCGGAGATGCCGACCATCGGCGCCCCGCCATCGGTGTCGGGGCGGAGCGTGACCTCGCGGACAGCTTCTTCGCCGGGGCGCTTCACCGTGAAGCCGACCCCCTTCGACAGATCGCCGAGCGTCACCTTCTTCTGGAGTTCCTTGAACACCGTGACCGGCGTCCCGCCGACGGCGACGATCTCGTCGCCGGTCCGCAGCCCTGCCCGCCAGGCGGCCCCGCCGGGGCGCACCGCGGAGGTCCCGGAGGCCACCTCACGGACGCCCAAGCCGAAGGCGAGCGAGGCCATGAGGATGGCGAAGATCACGTTCATGATCACGCCGGCGGAGATGATCGCCATCCGCTCGGGCACCGACTGCGCCGGGTAGCTGCGCGGATCCCAGGCCGGGTGGGGATCGGAGGTCGGTTCAGCCGGGAGGTCGCCGGAGGCGCGGGCGCGGTGGGCCTCGGCCGAGGCGGCGCCGGGGTTGTCGTCCTGCCCGAGCATCTTCACGTAGCCCCCCAGCGGCAGCGCGCCGATGCCGTACTCCGTCTCGCCCCACTTGAAGCTGCAGAGCTTGAGGCCGCCCACGTCGAAGCCGAGATAGAACTTCTCGCACTTCACCCCGCACGCCTTGGCGACGAGGAAGTGCCCCAGTTCGTGGACGAAGATCACGAACCCGAGCCCGAGCACCGACTGGAGCGTTTCCAGGGGATGGCTGGCGATCCATTCGATCCCGCGCTGGCCCGGCCAGGCGCCGAGGAGCAAACCTCCGGCGTCGATCGTCATCGTCACGAACTCACCCACGTCACGACCTCCTGTCTGGCCCAGGCGTCGAGTCGACGGATGTCGTCGAGCGACGGATCGGCCTGATACGCATGCCCGTCCAGAACGCGGGCACAAACGTCCGCGATGCCGGTGAACCGCATCTTTCCGGCGAGGAACGCCCCCACCGCCTCCTCGTTGGCGGCGTTGAGGACGGCCCCGGCCGTTCCCCCGCGCGCCGCCGCCTCGTGCCCGAGCCTGACGGCCGGAAAGCGGACCGGATCGGGAGGTTCGAAATCGAGCCGCATCCCCGCGCTGAAATCGATCCGCCGCGCGGGGCCGTCGAGCCGCCGCGGATGGGAGAGCGCGTACTGGATCGGGAGTTTCATGTCAGGGGGGCTGAGCTGGGCGATCACCGACCCATCGACGAACTCGACCATCGAATGGACCACCGACTGCGGATGGACGACGACGGCGAGCTTCTCGGCCGGCAGATCGAACAACCACCGGGCCTCGATCAACTCCAGCGCCTTGTTCATCATCGTCGCCGAATCGATCGTGATCTTCGGCCCCATCGACCAGGTCGGGTGGCGAAGTGCCTCCTCCAGCGTGACCCCCTCGAGGGACTCCCGCGTGCGGAACGGGCCGCCACTGGCGGTGAGGATCACCCGCACGACCTCGTCGGCCGTCCCCGACCGCAGCGCCTGATGGATCGCCGAGTGTTCGCTGTCGACCGGCAGGAGCACGGCACCGCGCTCGGCGGCCAGCCGCATCACGAGCGCCCCGGCCATGACGAGCGTCTCCTTGTTGGCCAGCGCCACGGTCTTGCCGGCATCGAGCGCCGCGAGCGTGCTCCGCAGGCCGGCGGCTCCCACGATCGCCGACACCACCCGGTCGACCTCGGGGGCACGCACGAGGTCGTCGAGTGCCTCCGGCCCCACGGCCAAGCGCGCCCCGGCGGGAAGGGCGGTAGCGCCGATCGTCGCCGCGGCCGAGGGGTCGGTGACGACGACCCAGTCAGGGCGGTGGATCCGGGCCTGCTCGAGAAGCGGGCCGACGCTCGTGTGGGCGGCGAGCAGATGGGGACGAAAGAGCCCTCCGGAGGCGGCGATCACCTCGAGGGTGCTCTTGCCGATGCTCCCGGTCGACCCGAGCACCGCGACCCCGAGAGTCTCCGAAGGGCCGCGGTTCGACATGTCGTCGGGCCGGCCATGGGGCGCCGGCGCCGAAGGGGGGAACGGCAGCGGCGGGGTGGAAGCCATGCGGAGAACGGTCGCGGGACGGGCCGGGCCGGGGGGAATCGGGGAATCTTAGGTTTTCGTGACCCGGACTTCCATGGCGATGCTGCCGGAGTCAGATTCATTGTCTCCCCAGCCCCCCAGGTTTAGGATGGGTTGGTTTCGGATTTCACGAGTTTTTCGCTGGAACATTCATGCCCCGGAAGCACGATCTCCCGAAGCGCCAGGCCGACCGCAAGTCGCCTTGGGGCGGTTCGAATCTCGTCTGGTCGCTCGTGGCGCTGGGGGTGGCCGGCCTGTTCGGGATGAGCCTTCTGGCGACGCCGCCGGAACTGGAGCTCTCCTACAGCGAGCTGGAAAAGCTGATCCGCGCCTCGGAGCCGCGTCTGACGGCCAGCCAAGCCAAGGACCCGGCCCCGGCGACCCAAGGCTCGGACGCCCCGTCAGCCTCATCCGCGGCCGAACCGGCCGGGTTTATCGAAGTCGTCGAGCGTAACCCGTTCGAAACAGGCCCCGAAGCCCGGCGCACCGTCCGCTACGGCGATCTCGACGACGTCGTCATCGGGGCCTACAGCGTGTCGGGATCGATCCGCAGGCTCGACGGCCCTTCCAGCGGCGTCCTCGCCGACGCCGTCCAGCGGCGGCATTTCCGGACCGCGAAGCTGCCGAGTGAAAACTCCGAGGGACGGCTGTCGCGGCTTCTCGCCGAGCACGGCGTCCCTTACCGCTACGAGGAGGCCCCCGGGCCATGGCGGAGCTGGCTCCCGATGCTCTTCCTCACCGGTCTGTTCGCCATTCTGTTCTTCACGATGATGAAACGTCTCGGGGGGGCTGGGAGCCCGA
>JBIIQL010000219.1:0-6252 GCA_044342095.1 Pirellulales bacterium | reverse complement strand
CGAGGGGAAGGGGAACGCGGCAGCGGCGAAGGCCTGGGGGGTGATCGCCGCGGCCGATGTCTCGGCGCTCCCCGACATCCTCGCGGCGATGGACGGGGCCAATCCGCTGGCAGCCAACTGGCTGCGGGCGGCGGTCGATGCGGTCGTCGCGAAGGCCGGCGGGAGTGCCAAGCTCCCCGTCGACAGTCTCGTTCGCTTCCTCGGCGAGACGAAGCACGATCCGCGCGCCCGTCGGCTCGCGTTCGATCTCATCAAGGCGGCCGACCCGGCCCGCGCCGAAGCGCTCCTCGACGGGATGGTGGAGGATCCGAGCGTCGAACTGCGGCGCGATGCGGTGGCGAAGGTCATCGCCAGGGCCGAGGCGCTCAAGACGGCAGAGAAGAAGGAGGAGGCTCTCGCCGCCTACCAGCAGGCCTTCGCAGCGTCGCGGAATGTCGAGCAGATCCAGACGCTTGCCACGGCGATCCGGGATCTCGGTGGCACCGTCGACCTGACTCGCCACTTCGGCTTTCTTCGCAACTGGCAGATCGTCGGGCCCTTCGACAACACCGAGGGGAAGGGGTTTGCCGCCGTCTATCCGCCGGAGGAGACGCTCGATCTCTCGGCTTCGCTCGACGGCAAGGAGGGGAAGGTGTCGTGGCAGCCGGTGGAGACCGGCGACGAGTACGGGATCGTGAACGTCAACCTCACCTACCCGCCCCCGGCGCCGCCGGCCGACGCTCCTCCGGCCGAGGGCCCCAAGGAGGGGCTCAAGGGGGTGATCGCTTACGCCGTCACCGAGTTTGTCTCGGCGGAGGATCGCCCGGCCGAGATCCGGCTCGGCTGCAAGAACGCCTGGAAGATCTGGCTCAACGGAGCGCCGGTCTTCGAGCGCGAGGAATACCACCGCGGCATGGAGATCGACCAGTACCGGATGCCGGTGACGCTCCGCAAGGGGCCCAACACGATCCTCGTGAAAATCTGCCAGGACGAGCAGCGCCGTCCCTGGACGACCGAGTGGGAGTTCCAACTGCGGGTCTGCGACGAGGTGGGGACGGCGATCCTTCCGCCGGCAAGCCCTTCGACCGACGCGAAGTGATCCTTCCGCCTCCCTCACATCCACGTTTCCAAAGCCCGGAGAACCCTCCCCCATGCCCCGCCTCCTGTCGCTCTTGATCGCGATCGCCCTCGTGGCCCCGAGCCTGCGGGTGCGGGCCGAGGAATGGCTGGAGTTCCGCGGTGTCGGGGGAGCGAGCCGGGTGAAGGAGGGCTCGCTGCCGGTGGAACTTTCCGCCGCCGATGTCCGCTGGTCGGTCGACTTGCCTGGCCGTGGTCTCTCCGGCGTCCTCATCGTCGGTGATCGGGCCTTCGTCACGACGAGCGAAGGGCCGACACAAGATCGGCTCCACCTGGTGTGCCTCTCGGCCTCGACCGGGAAGATCCTCTGGGACCGGCAGGTGTGGGCGACCGGGCGGACGATGTGCCACCCCAAGACGAGTGTCGCCGCGCCGACGCCGTGCAGCGACGGGAAGCACGTCTACGCGATCTTCTCCTCCAACGACCTCGTCTGCTTCGATCTCGACGGCAACCTCCGGTGGCTCCGGGGGATCACCTACGACTACCCCAACGTCAGCAACAGCCTGGGGATGTCGAGCTCGCTCCTGGTCACCGGTGACACCGTGATCGTGCCGGTGGAGAACGACAGTGAGTCGTATTCCCTCGGGATCGACGCGGCGACCGGAGAGAACCGTTGGCGCCTCGATCGCCCCAAGGGGGCCAACTGGACTTCGCCGGTGATCCTCAAGCCAGGGCTCGTGGCCCTGCAATCGAAGAAGGGCATCGATGCGATCCACGCCGCCGACGGCTCGACCGCCTGGAGCTACACCGAGGGGGCCGACACGGTCTCCTCGAGCGCCCTTGCCGACGGCGTGCTTTACGTGCCGAGCAACGGCATCACGGCGCTCACCCTCGACCCGGCCGATCCAGCGAAGCAGCCGACGCAGGCCTGGCGCGAAAATACGCTCTCCCCCGCGACGGCCAGCTGCGTCGTGGCGGGCGACGCGCTCTACACGATCAACGGCGCTGGCGTGCTCACCGCCGGCGACCGTGAGACCGGCAAACGCCGTTGGCAACTGAGGCTCCAGGGGCCCTACAGCGGCACCCCGGTCACCGACGGCAAGCATCTCTGGGCGGTGAACGAGGCCGGGCTCGTGCAGGTGGTGGAACTCGGGGCGAAGGAGGGGAAGGTGGTGGCCACGCTCGATCTCGGCGACGAGATCCTCTGCAGCCCGGCCGCCGCCGACGGTGCCCTCTTTGTCCGCAGCAACACGAAGCTCCACAAGATCGGGCGGTAGGCCCACGAGCCCTCGTCGTCCGGGTGTCGGCCGCAGTGGCGGTGGCATTCGCCGAGACCGCCATGCTTCCTTCGTACCTCAATCGACGTGATGTCCTCGATCTGGCCCGCCTCGCCGCTCCGGTGGCGCTGTCGCGGATGAGCTTCATGCTCATGGGGCTGACCGATGCGGTCGTTCTCGCCCGTCACGCGCCGGGGCAGCTTCCCTTCGTCCTCAACGCCTTTCTCCCGGTGGGGGTGGCGATGGGCTTCGGGTTGGGACTCGTCGTCGGCGTGCAGGTGATCACGGCCGAGTTGACAGGGGCCGGGCGCGATCTCGAGACCGGGCGGATCGTCCGCCGCGGGCTCTTCGTGGCGCTCCTCTACGGTCTCGCCTCGGCGGCGGCCTGCGCCCTCGTGGCCGGGCCCCTCCTCCGCTGGCTCGGTTTCGACGAGCCGTTCACCGTCCCGACGGCCCACTGCACCCGGATCCTCGCCTACGGCCTCCCGGCCCACATGCTCTTTAGCGCCTGTGCCTCGTATCTCGAGGCCCTTCGTCGGCCGTTGGTGGTGACGGCGATCGGGGCCGTGGCCGTGATCGCGAATCTCGGCCTCGATCTCGTCTTCGTGCCGCAATACGGCGCCGCGGGGGTGGCCTGGGCGACGACGCTCTCCCGCTACGGGATGGCGCTGGTGGCACTCGTGGTCGTGGCCCGGACGACGCCGGCGCTGGTGTGGGGGGGCACTCCGACGCCGGGAGAGTTTGCCCGCCAGAACGGCGTCGGTCTGGGGGCGGGGCTGGCGAATGTCGCGGAATGGGGAAGCTTCAATCTCACCCACGTGATCGCGACCCTCGTCAGCATCGATGCCGGAGCGCTGTGGGGGCTGACGGTGCAGATGATGGGCTCGGTGTTCATGATCTATGTCGGCCTGGGGAGCGCCACGAGCGTCCGCGTCGCCGAGCGCTTCGGGCGGGGCGACCGCCAAGGGGTGGCCGACGCGTCGCGCCTCGGGCTCGTCGCCGCCATCGTCATCGGTGCCGTGATGGCGGCCGTCGTCTGGGGCGCGCGGGGCTGGCTGGCCGTCATCGGGCTCAACGCCGAAGGGCAGCCGGATGGGGCGAGGCTCGCGCCGCTGCTCGCCCGCCTCCTCGCGGCAGGCGCGATGGTCACCCTCTTCGACGGCCTCCAGGGGGTGGCCTCGATGGCGCTGCGGGCTCGGGAGGTGATCTGGCCGCCGACGGCGATCCACGTCGCGTCGTACGCGATCGTGATGGTGCCGTTGTGCTGGTGGCTCGCGCTCGGAGAGGGGCCAGGAAGGGGACAAGGGGTATGGGGCGTGCTTGTCGGTGTCGCCGTGGCCTCGGTCCTCGCCGGTGTCCTTCAGGCGGTGCTCCTTGAGTGGATGGCCCGCCGCAGCGACCTGGTCGACCGGACCTGAGCGGACGTCACTCGGCCGGCTTCCAGCCGCGGAGGCGGCAGTGGAGCTGGGCGATCTTTCCCATGAAATGATCCATCCGGTATTTCCCCGCCGCGAGGGTCATCTGCTTCTCGGCCTCGGCGGCATCTCCCTCGGCCTCGGCGAGGAGTCCGAGGTAAAGGTGGCCGTAGCACGCTTGGTTGCGGCGGGCCGACTCGGGGCCGGCCTCGGCGGCGGCGAGAACCTTCTCGACGCTCCCCTCGCCCCGGTAGAGGTCGAGCACCTCCTTCATCGGCACGCGGGCGTCGTTGCCGACCGCGAGGAGTTGCTTCCGTGCCGTGTCGACGTCCTTGTCGCGCGCGAGACACGCGAAGTGCCAGGTGACGTTCTCGACGTCGGCGGGATTGACCTCCTTGTGGCGTTCGAACTGGGCGACGCCATCGGCGAACCGATCGGCGTAGTACAGCGCCAATCCCCGCTGCCACAGCTCGGGCTCGATCTCCGGCCGGAGTTTCACGAGCGCATCGAAAGCCTCGGCCGACTCCTTCGGCTTCCCGGCGAAGAGAAGATTGACGCCGTCGTTGAAGAGCTTGTTGGCATCGGGGGCCTGCGCGGCGCCGCTCCTGGCGGCGAGGGAGAGGGCAAGGCCGGCCAGAAGGCTGCGGCGGGCGAGACGGCTGGAAGAACGCATGCGTGTCGCGGAGGCATCGCTCCGCGGCTCCTCGAGGTTCGTGGGACGGCCCCGCGCCCGGCTCTGTGGTGCGACTGGCCGGACGGCGGCGAGCCTTCAGTGTCCGGGCTCGAGAGGCGTCTGTCGAGTCCGCGGTGGATGGACGAGGAGCACGAGGAACACCGCGGCGAGCGCCGAGAGCCCGGCGGTGGTGGCGAAGGCGACCGGCGCGCCGCTCCCTCCTCGCTGCCAGAGCCAGCCGGCGAGCAATCCCGCCGGCACCCCCATCAGCCCCTGCACGAGCGTGTACCACCCGAAGCTGCTCCCCTGACGGCCCGCCGGAGCGAGATTCGCGACGAGGGCCCGCTCCGCCGGCTCGATGAGCCCGTACGCCGCGGCGACCAACGCCAGCAGCGGCAGCATCACGGCCAGATGGCCCGCCACCGAGAGCCCGCCATAGGCGATCGCGAACAGGCCCCAGCCTGCCGCGAGGGCCCGCTTCGGGGAGAGCCGATCGACGATCGGTCCTGCCCCCTTCGCCGCGGCGCTCTTGCACAGGCCGACCCCGAACCAGACCGCCGGAATGAGCCACGCCGGCGTGCCGAGATCTCCGGCCCGGAGGAGGAGGAACTGTTCGCTCGACGCCGCCAAAGCCCACACCGCGACACTCGACAGGAGCATCCCCTGTGGGAGCGTGAGTCGCGAAGCGAGGATTGGCTTCATTGCCAGCGCGTCGCGTCGCGGCGGATCCTTCACGAACCGGGCGACGACCGCGAGAGTGACCAGACCGGGGAGCAGAGCGAGCAAGAACAGGGCTCGTTCCTGCCCCGGAAAGAAAAACAGATACGCCATCGCCAGAAGGGGACCGATCGCCGCCCCGAGATGGTCCATGGCGCGGATGTGGCCGAACGCCCGGCCGCGGATCGACGGGGTGACCAGATCGGTGACCAGCGCGTCACGTGGAGCGCTGCGGATCCCCTTGCCGAAGCGGTCGGCGGCCCGGATGAAGAGCACGGCCAGCGGCGAGGTCGCTAGGCCCATGAGGGGGCGGATGATCGCCGACAGACCGTAGCCGACGAGCACCAGCGGCCTGCGGCCGAGCGTGTCGGAGATCGCCCCCGAGGGGAGGCGGACGATCGCAGCGATGCCGTTGGCAATGCCGTCGATCATGCCGACGTTCATCGCCGACCCGCCGAGCTCGCGGATCACGAATCCCGGCAGGAGGGGATAGATCGCCTCGCTCGAAAGATCGGTGAGAAAGCTCGTCCACCCGAGCGCTCGGACCGTCGCCGGAAGTCGCTCGGTGGTTTGCGGGAGGATCCCCTCCGCCGAGGATGGGGCCGCGACGCCGTCCTCGGCGAGCGGGCGCTGGGGGGGAGGGGACTCTGGCGGTGGAGGGGTCTCTGGCATGGGAGAGATTGTCGCTGGGCGCTCGCGGAATGCCATGCCGCATCGAGCCGCGGCCTCGGCATGTCGTATCATGAAGCGCGACCACGATTCTCTCCCGCGGGCTGGCCGGACAGGTCAGGGATTTCCGCCATCATGCCTGCCGCAGCACCGCCACTTCTCGCCTCGCATCCGCTCCTTGACTCGACCGATCTCGATGTCGTTCGCGCGGTCACGGGGCGGGCGTGGGGAAAACATGCCAGCGACGTCGTCGGTCGGGACCGTTACCGACTCCGCCTCAACCGGGTGGAGGGGGCAAGGCTGCCGGTGACGTTCGTCGACTGCTCCGCCCGGATCGAGGCCCGGATGGAGGGGATCGGCTGCCAGTTTCAGGTCATGGTGCCGCTGTCGGGGGGCATCGACATGGTCATCGACGGCCGGCCGCTGTCGACGTCGCCCGGAGAGG
>JBIIQL010000218.1:0-6279 GCA_044342095.1 Pirellulales bacterium | reverse complement strand
CCTTTCACCGCCGTCACGAGCCGGCGCCGGGCCTCGCGGGGGAGGTCTCCGGTCGGGGGCGCGGCGGCGGCGGCGCAGAGATGCTGCGCCAGTCGCTCGGTGAGATGCTTCCGGAGGACGGAGAGCGGGCCTTTGGCGCCACACGCCAGGAGCATCTGTTCGATATCGGTCTCGGAGATCTCGGGGAGCCAGTCGAGGAGGAGCCGCGCGGCCGGCTCGGTGAGGCGCGAGACGAGCCAGTGCCGGCTGATGTCGAGCGTGGCGGGGCCCGACAGGCCGGTGTGCGTGCAGAGCGTGCTCCCCGTGCTCGTCGCCACCGGCTTCCCCTTCGCGGAGAGAAGCGTGAACCGGCAGGGGAGCGCGAGGCCGGTGAGCGCGCGGATGAAGTGATCGGCCGGGAGCACCAGTGGCACCAGCGCCGGGACGACCGGTGCCGTGATCGAGTGGCCAAGCATCGTGGCCAACGCGAAGCCGGAGCCATCCGAGCCAGACTTCGGAAGCGACTTCCCGCCGGTGGCGAGGATCACGCTGCGCGCGCTCACCGTGCCGGCGGTGGTGTCGAGGCGGAAGTGCCCGTTCTCGCGTTCGATGTGAGTCACCTTCGCCGGATGGACGAGCGCCACGCCGGCCGCCCCAGCCTCCCGGAGGAGGGCATCGAGGATCGAACGGGCCGAGTCGGATTCGGGGAACAGCTTGCCGGTGTCGGCCTCCCGGTAGAACGCCACGCCGGAACGGGCGAAGAAGGCGATCGTCTGCTCGACGGGGAACCGGCCGAGGACCTTGCGGATCGCCGGAGACGTGCTGCCGGCGAAGTCGCGCTCGTCGACCCGCCAATGCGTGACGTTGCAGCGTCCCCCCCCCGACACGAGGATCTTCGCCCCGAGCTTCCGGGCCCCGTCGATGCCGACGACCGCCGGCGCCCGCCCTGCGGTCGCTTGAGCCCGCCCGGCCCAGGTCGCTGCGAACAGCCCGGCAGCCCCGACCCCGACCACGGCGACGTCGGTCCGCGTCGGAATCCGGGGGGGCTCCGGGGGGGGCGACTCCAGGTCGGTTTCGCGGGGTAGAATCATGGTGATAGAGTTTGACGGCTGCGCAGGGGCTGCAAGGGGTCGGCGTCGGGCCGGCCCGATGGGGAATCGACACCTTCAGGCGCCATGATGACGCGTCCGCACTGCTCCACAACCGCGGCGATCGATCCGGTGCCTGGGGGCCCCGAAGCGGCTCCCCGTGCGTCGGGGAAGGGGTGGGCCGCTCGGTCGATCCGGCTTCGGGGGGCGACTTGGATCGGGGGATTGGTCGCGGCCGCGATCGGCTCGGCCGGCGCCTCGCTCCTTGCCGCCGATGCCCCGATCGACTTTAACCGCGATATCCGGCCGATCCTGTCGGAAAACTGCTTCTACTGCCACGGGCAGGATGGCAACAAGCGGCAGGCCGATCTGCGGCTCGACGACCGCGATGCGGCGCTGGCCGCGCGGGCGATCGTCCCCGGCGATCCCGGTGCCAGTGCGATCCTCGAGCGGGTCCATTCGTCCGACGCCGATGTCGTCATGCCGCCGCCGTCCTCCAATCGCACGCTCACGGCCGAGCAGAAAGCCCTCCTCGCCCGCTGGATCGCCGCCGGCGCCGAATACCGGAAGCACTGGGCCTTCGAGCCACCGACCCGCCCCGAGCCGCCGGCGGTGAACCACGGCGGCTGGGTCCGCAACGGGATCGACGTCTTCGTCCTCGCCGGCCTCGAGGGGGTGGGGATGAAGCCCTCCCCCGAAGCCGACCGAACGACCCTCATCCGCCGGCTCTCGGCCGACCTTGTCGGCATCCCGCCGACGCCCGAGGAGGTCGATGCCTTCGTCGCCGATCCCTCCCCCGACGCCTACGAGAAACTCGTTGACCGGCTCCTCGCCAGCCCCCATTACGGCGAGCGGATGGCGCTGCCGTGGCTCGATGCCGCCCGATACGCCGATTCCAATGGCTTCCAGCAGGACGGCGACACCTGGCAGTGGATGTGGCGCGATTGGGTCGTCAGGGCGCTCAATGCCGACATGCCGTTCGACCGCTTCTCCACCGAGCAACTCGCCGGCGATCTCCTTCCTGACGCCACCGTCGAGCAGAAAATAGCCAGTGGCTTCAACCGGAATCATCTCCTCAACGGTGAGGGGGGAGCGATCGCCGAAGAGCAGCGGTTCAACAATCTCTTCGACCGGGTCGACACGACGAGCACCACCTGGCTCGGCCTCACACTCGCCTGCTGCCAGTGCCACGACCACAAATACGACCCGCTCACGCAGGTCGACTACTACCGCTTCCTCGACGCCTTCAACCGGCTGTCGGAGAGTGGGGTGCCGCAGTATTTCTCGAGCCGAATCCGGGTGGCGCCGCCGCTGATCGAGCTTCCGACCGAGGAAAACACCGCCCGGATCGCCGACTTCGAGAAGCAGATCGCCGCCGCCGACACCGAGGCGGCCCCGATCATCGAGGCCTCCTTCGCCGGCTGGCGGAAGGGGCTGTTGGCGTCGGGAATGCCAGGCGATGCGGCCGGCCTTCCGGGAGGGCTCATCGAGAAGCTCAAGAAACCCGACGGCGAGCGGACGGCCGAGGAACGGCAGGCGATCGACACCGAATTGCGGAAGCATTTCGACGAGAAGGTGCGCGGGGAACTCGTCGGGAAGGTCGCGGCGGTCGAGCGGGCGGCGAACCTCCGCCGTCAGTTGGGCGACTACCGGGCCGATCAGATCCCGCGCGTGATGGTGATGAGCGATGACAAGCCACGTGAGACGAGGCTCCTCGACCGGGGCGATTACCTGAGCCCAACCGGGGAGCCGCTGGGGTTCCGCCCGCCGGCGTTGTTCCCGCCGCTCCCCGACGGCGCGGCGGCGAACCGGCTCGGATTGGCCCAGTGGCTTTTCCGTCCCGATCACCCGCTCACGGCCCGGGTTCAGGTCAACCGGATGTGGCAGCACTTTTTCGGACTGGGGCTCGTGAAGACGGTCGAGGACTTGGGTGTACAAGGGGAATACCCGATTCATCTTCCCCTTCTCGACTGGCTGGCGCTCGAGTTCCGTGATCGGGGCTGGAGCCAGAAGCAGATCCACCGGCTCATCGTCACCAGCGCCGCCTACCGGCAGTCGAGCCGGGTTCGCCCCGACGATCTCGCCAAGGATCCGGAGAACCGACGCTTCGGCCGGGCGGCTCGGGTCCGCATGCCCGCCGCGGTGCTCCGCGACGTGGCGCTGGCTGCCAGTGGTCTCCTCGACGAGCGCCTCGGAGGCCGGCCGGTTTATCCCTACCAGCCCGACGAGATCTGGGAGGCGCTGGCGATCACGAAAGAACGCGACTTCACCTATCCGTTGTCGCAGGGGAGCGATCTCAACCGCCGCAGCCTCTACACCTTCTGGCGCAGGACCGTGAGCCCGGCGAACATGTTCGACGCCGCGAACCGGCAGACTTGCCGCGTCCGCACCTCCACCACCTGCACCCCGCTCCACGCCCTCACCACGCTCAACGATCCGACCTGGGTGGAGGCGGCCCGCGTCCTGGCGGCGGCCGCGATGAAGGCTTCCCCCGACGTCGACGGCCGGATCGCCCATGCCTTCCGGCGCGTCGTCTCGCGCGTGCCGACCGATTTCGATCTCGCCGCCCTGCGGCGGATGGAGGGGCGGCAGCGCGAGTTTTACGCTGCCGACACCGCCGCGGCGAAGGCGCTGGTGTCGGTGGGCTCGAGCCCGAAGGACGAATCCCTCGATCCGGTCGATCACGCCGCGCTGTCGGCGGTCTGCCTGGCGATCCTCAACCTTGACGAGGCCCTCACCCGTGAGTGATCCGCGCTCCGCCAGCCTTCCCCCGAGCCCCGATCTCGACGAGGCCCTCGCCGAGAACGCAGCCCGCGTCTCGCGTCGGCAGCTGTTCGGCTCGGCGGGAATGGGGATCGGCGGCGTGGCCCTGGCGGCGATGCTCGGCCGCGAGTCGGCGGCCGCCGGGAATGGATTGGCCGGGCTCCCCGATCTGCCCCACCATCCGCCGAAGGCGAAGCGGGTCGTCATGCTTTGGCAGGGGGGCGGGCCTTCGCACGTCGATCTCTTCGATCCCAAGCCGGTGATGCGCGACCATGCCGGCCAAGACATCCCCGAGAGCGTCCGCGGCACCACACGGCTCTCGACGATGTCGAGCGGCTACGCGAAGTGGCCGACGCAGCCGGCGATCAAGCCTTTCAAGCGGTATGGCAACTCCGGCATCGAGCTTTCCGAGATGCTGCCGAATGTCGGCGGGATCGCCGACGAGATCTGCGTCGTCCGCAGCATGAACACCGAGGCGGTCAACCATGCCCCGGGGGTGACGCTGTTCATGACCGGCTCCCAGGTGCCGGGGCGACCGAGCATGGGCGCCTGGCTGACCTACGGCCTGGGGTGCGATACCGACGAGCTCCCCGCCTTCGTCGTCATGACCTCCTCCGACAAGGCGAAGACGTGCGGGCAATTGTTCTTCGACTACTACTGGGGGAGTGGTTTCCTGCCGAGTCGGTATCAGGGGGTGCGGTTCCGCAACACCGGCGACCCGGTCCCCTATCTGGCCAATCCGCCGGGGGTGAGCCGGGCGGCGCGGCGCGCCCTTCTCGACGACGTGGCAGCGATGAACGCGGCCCATCTGGCCGACTACGGCGACCCGGAGATCGACACCCGAATCGCCCAGTACGAGATGGCGTTTCGGATGCAGGCGAGCGTTCCCGCTCTCACCGACTTCTCCTCGGAGCCCCAGCGCGTTCTCGACCGCTACGGGCCCGATGTCCATGTGAAGGGGAGCTTCGCCTCCAACTGCCTCATCGCCCGCCGGCTCCTCGAACGGGGCACCCGCTTCGTGCAACTGATGCACGCCGGCTGGGACCAACACAACAACCTTTTCACGCAGCTCGAGGAGCAGTGCCGCGACACCGAGGGGCCGTCGGCGGCGCTCGTGCTCGACCTCAAGGAGCGCGGGCTCCTCGACGACACGCTCGTCGCCTTCGGGGGAGAGTTCGGCCGGACACCGTTCGGTCAGGGGGATCCGGCGAATCCGAAGGGGCGCGATCACTTCGGCCGGGCCTACTCCTGGTGGCTCGCCGGGGGCGGCGTGCGCGGGGGGCATGTCCACGGGGCGACCGACGACTTCGCCTGGAACATCACCGCCGACCCGGTGCATGTCCACGACATGCAGGCGACGATGCTCTGGCTCCTCGGCATCGACCACACCCGCCTCCTCTTCCGCTACCAGGGGAGGCAGTTCCGACTCACCGACGTCCACGGGCATGTCGTGAAGGGGATCCTCGCCTGAGGGCCTGGATTTTCCCGCAGGAGGGGGCCGCCGCGGGGCGGTGCGCCCGCAATCTCCCCCCACCCTACCCCGGCTGACAGACCGTCTCGCCGCGGGGGCCGGTCGGCACCGAAAACGAGGGTGCTTCGGCAATCCAGGGAGGCACGGCCGGCGGCGGAAACTCGATCGCTCGTACCGATCATGCCGACCTCCCCCCGGGAAAACGGCCCTGAAACCGGGTTCCGGTTCGTTGAACCGGCCGGTGGCGTTGGTATCGTCGAGCGGAGGAGCGTGGACGTCGCCGGTTCGTGCCGGCAGCCTCTTCCACGGGCTCCCTCCGACCGCCGACTCCAAACTTCTGGGATCAAGCCCGGCATGGCCATCGCCCGTTATCCCGAACCGGACGAGATCGACTGCCTCCTCCGCAACGCGGAGTTGCGCGACGAGATCGAGCCCTATCTCGACGAGTCGATCTTCGAGATCGACTTCCGCACGCTCCCCACCGAGGCGGAGAACCGCTTCCTCGAATCGATGATCGCTTGGGAGAAGGCGGCACTCGAGCCGATCGCGCGCTGGTTCGATCCGCCGCTGGCTCTCCAACCGGCCTGCACCCTCGACGACGACCAGGTCCGCGAGCGGCTGTGGGAGACGATCGAGCGGTTGTTCGAGAAGCGGATCGTTCTCGATTTCACCGACCACCTCTCCGACCGCGATCTTTACGTCCTCATCCGCCGCGACATTCTCCCCGCCTCGGTCAAACGCGTCGAACTCCCCGACAACTTCGTCCACTGGGATTGCAGTGCGGTCGAGACCGAGGAGCCGACCACGTGGCTGACGTTCTACGCCACCGATGCCGAGCGGGATCAATGGAGCCTCGAGGAAGGGCGTGATCCCCCTCCCCGTCAGGTGCCGCCCCATCCCAGGGCCCTGCCGACAGCGCCGGTCTGACTTTTTCCACCGGAAGTGCGGGGCGGCGGGCATTCCCCCGATCACGACGGG
>JBIIQL010000217.1:0-6291 GCA_044342095.1 Pirellulales bacterium | reverse complement strand
CCCGGTTTGGGAAGGACATGGAGAACGTGGGGAAGAGCCGCGGCGGGGGAAAAGCCCGCGGCGTCGGGGGCCGTCGGCGCGGGACCTGAAAGCTCGAGGATCGTGAACTGCTCCGTGACCGGATCAGCCAACAGCGACGCGGCGACGCGCTCGAGATCGCTCCTCGAAAGTTCCCCTTCGATGAGCCATCCGGTCACGGTGCGCGCCGACGTGCAGGCGGCGATGCCGAGATCGGCAGCGCCCTTCACGACGGCGCGGGCGGCATGGTCGTTCGTGGAATCGGCGGAGAGGACGTCAACTTCCCACAGCATCACGGCGTTCCTTGGCCCGTTGAAGGAGATCGAGGAGGGTTTTGCGATCGCCGGCTTCGAGGGCTGCGATGAGGCGGTCGGAGATCCGGCGGACGCGGGTCAGCGCCCGGGCGACCTCGGCGGCGTTGTCGAGGAGGATGTCGGCCCACAGGGCCGGATCACCGGCGGCGATCCGGGTGCTGTCGCGCCAGCCACCGGCGGTGAAGCGGGTGACGTCGGCCGGTGTCGCCGCCGCGAGAGCCGCAGCGAGGAGGTGCGGGGCGTGGCTGGTGGCGGCGAGGATCCGATCGTGGTCCTTCGGTGGCATGAGGAACACCGTCGAGCCGAGGGCCGACCAGAACTCCGCCACTTCGGAGGTGTCTTTCTCCGGGGTCCCCTTGGCGGGGGTGACGACGGTCAGACGCCCTTCGAACAGGCCGGCGTCGGCGGCCACGGGGCCACGGCGGTGGCTGCCGGCGATCGGATGCGCCCCGACAAACCGGCAGCGGCGGCTCTTCCGGCGCCGTTCCCAGCGGGACACGATCGAGCCCTTCGTGCTCCCGGCATCGGTGAGGAGCGTACCCGGACGGGCGGCTTCGTCGATTCGATCGAGGAGTGGGCCGATCGTCGAAACGGCAGAGGCGACGACGACGAGATCGGCCTCCGCCACCCCGGCGGCGAGATCGGTCGTCGTTTCATCGACGATCCCGCGCTGCTTCGCCTCGGCGAGCGATGCGGGGGTGCGGCCGACGCCGATGACGTGGCCGACGAGTCGGCGAGCCTTGAGGGCCAAGCCGACCGACCCACCGATCAGACCCACTCCCACGATCGCGACGCTCGGCCACGGCGGGGTTGGCTGCCAGGGGGCCTTCATGAGCGATGGCGTCGGGGGGCTTTCGGGCGGCAGGACGGACGCGGGCAGCGGGACGGGAGCGGCATCTCCCGACGGGCGTTTTCTACCAGATGCCGGGGCGATGTGTTAGGGTCGGGCTTCGTGGGGGCATCAGGGGCGTTTTCGTCTCTGCGGGTGATCGCCCGGAAGGCTTTTTCCGAGGGAAAGGACCATGGCGTTCATGCCCCAGATGCCGACCAAACTCCTCGCCGGAATCCTCGGCCGGATGGCGATGTCGCTCGCCGCCGGAGTCGGGGTCCGGAAGGCCTGGAAGAGTGAGGTGGAGCGTGTCCCAAGGCGCTATCGCGGCACGATGCAAGTTGTCGGCCAGGCGCTCGACCAAGGAGAGAGCCTGTCGGCGGCGATGGCCCGGGCCGACGCGGCCTTTCCGCCGTTGATCCGAGCGATGGTTGCGGTCGGCGATCGCACCGGCCACGAGGCGGAGACGCTCCGCGAGCTTGCCTCGATGCTCGAGCACACGGTGCGGACGCGCCGCGAGCTCCTCCGCGGGCTCGTCTGGCCGGCCTTCCAACTGCTGATCGCGATCCTCGTCGTCGGCTTCCTCATCTGGGTGGCGGGGGGGATCCGCGACGAGCGGGGACACCCGGTCGACATCCTCGGCTTCGGGCTTGTCGGCTCTGCCGGGTTGGCCGCCTATCTGTCGATCGTGGCGTTCCTGGCGATCGCCGGGTTCGTCGGCGGCAGATTGGCCGTCGCGAGTTGGCGTCACAACGGCATCGTCCGCCGCTGGCTCGCGCCAATCCCGGTGATCGGCACGGCAGCGCGGGCTGCCGAAGTGGCGGCCTGGTGCCGGGCGGCGAGTCTTGCAAGCGGAGCCGGGCTCGACGCCGGAAGCCTCGTCCGACTTGGCGCCTCGGTGGCGCCGGGCATCCCGCTCGATGCCGAACGGGTCGAGCGCCGTCTCCGCGAGGGGGCGACCCTCACCGACACGCTCCGGGAGAGTGGTGGATTTCCACGGCCGATCATCGAAGGGGTGATGGCCGGGGAACTCACCGGCAACACCGCCGAGGTCCTCGACCGGCTTGCCCGCGACGCCGACGAGGAGGCCCGACGCGCCTTCCACGCTGCCGCTCAGTTGGCAGGATTTCTCGTCTGGGGGATCGTTGCGGCCGGAATCGTCTTTGTCATCTTTCGCATTTTCTCTTTTTACGTGGGGGCCATTCAGGCCGCCGCCGGTGGACGATGATGGGAATGGAATCCAGAAGGCCGGGCGTGTCGGCCGGCCATGCCCCGAGGGCCCGACCGTGATCTGTCCGGTGCCGACTTTTCGCCTCCTCCTCGTGGCGGCCGTCATGGCCGTGGCCGCGTTGCCGGGGCGCGCGGCCGACGACGGCGGCGCCGGGCGCGAGGTCGAGCCTGACAGGGAGGCTGACGACGCGGCCCGCTCGCCTGGCGCCAGCCCTTCGTCGCAGCAGGCGTTCATGGCTGAACGGGGGCTCGTCCGCTATCGGGGGGCCTGGCGGACCAGCCAGGAGATCGAGCTCATCGAACGCTCGGAGCGAGAGACGGTCGCCCAGAAACAATGGGGGCCCAGGCTCGAGAAGCTGCGCCGGCGGCTCGACGATCCTGCCACGTCAGCGACGGCCGCCGAAGAGCTTCGTGAGATCATCGATCCGGCGGCGGTGTCGGCGCTTGGGGCGGCGGTGGCCCGGGAAGGGGTGCCTCAGGTGCGGGCCTTTCTCCTTGAGGCGCTGGCCCGCATCGGAACACCTGATGCGATCGCGATCATCCTCCAGGTGGCGATCGACCATGCTGATCCCGACACCCGGCTGACGGCTGTCGAGCGGCTCCAGGCGATTGGCCCGAGGATCGCCGAGCCGGCCTGTGTTGCGGCCCTCGGTGGGCCCGACAACGCCCGCGTCAACCGCGCCGCCGAAGTGATCGGGGCCCTCGGCCTCTCCGGCGCGGCGGCGGCGCTCGTCGAGGCCCTGGAGACCGAGCATGTCGTCATCGCGTCCGACGGCCGCCAGGCAGGGCAGACGAGCGTGGCGTTTGGCAATTCCGGCGGCGAGGGGCTGTCGCTCGGCGGGGGGCCGAAGCGGGGGAAGGTGCAGTTGCGGAACGAAGCCGCTCTGGCGGCGCTCGTCCGGATCAGCGGCCAGGACTTCCAGTGGAATCTCCCGGCCTGGCGGCAGTGGCTGGCGAGCCAAGAGCTTGCCGAGCCGATCGACCTCCGCCGCGGCCGCTGAAGGCAGGCGCCAGGGGGGCAGTGTCAGGCGGCCTGTCGTCCGCGGCGCGGAAACCACTCCGGCTCGAGGACGAGCAGCGCCACCCGGTTCTCCAGGTTCGGTCGGAAGACGACCAAGAGGAGCACCGGGAGGAACCAGGCAAGAAATAAGCCGCCGTCGTGGGCCTTCCAGAACTGGCTCCCGATCAGGACCGCGGCGGTGCAGCTCATGAGCGTGCCGAGGTTCTTCGGCGAGGGCCAGATCGCGAGCGTGGCCATCATCGCGACGAAGGCCGCGAGCACGGGGAGGCGGAAGACGGCGTCGTTGGCCGGGAGGGACCAGAAGCCCTCGAGCGTGACCTCGTTGGGGAAGATCCAGCCGAACATTTGCCGGAGTTGACCGGAGAACACCGCCGGGTCGGCCGTCTTCCACCACAACGCGGCGACGAGGAGTGCCAGGGCGACGGCGACGCCGACGGCGAACCGGCGGATGCCCCGCTCCCAATAGAAGCTGCACCACAGGGGGAGGAGGAAGACGGGATAATAGGTCGTGCCCATCGCCATCCCGATGAGGAAGCCCGAGGCGAGGGGGATCCGGTACGTGGCGATCGCCCAGATCACCAGCGCCCCCGGCAGGGCATGATCGACCCGTCCGGTCATGATCGCCGTGTAGGGGAGGAGGAGGTAGAGGACCGCCGCGGCGATCCCGAGGCGGGCGTTCTCGAAATGCCGCCAGCCGGTGAACACCATCCCCGCGACGATCGCCAGTTGCGAGAGAATCGCCATCACGCGGGCCGTCGTCTCGTTGACGATTCTCGCATCACCGGCGGCCTCGACGGTCCCCTGGCCATCGGCCTCGGGGGAGAAGATCCGCTGCGCCGAGATTCGCGGCAGGAGGAAGAGGAGTGGGTAACCGGGGCCGAGTCGCTCGAGGGGATTGGCTTCGTCGCGCCCCTCGACCGGTTCGGTCCGGGGGGCAGCCGCGGCCGCGGCCGCGACGTCGGACTGCTGGGGGCGCGAGGTGATCACATTGGCCAGCAGGAACACCAGAAGCGAACTCCCCAGGAACACCAAGCCCCCGGTGGTGAGATTTGGCTCGAGGAGCGGGCGGCGGACCATCATTGAGTCGAACAGCATCCGCACGAGGAAGGCCGCGGACACCGAGAAGAGCCAGATGTAGCCGAGTTGGAGCGCCGCCTGGTTGGCCCGAAAGCTTCCGTACTCCACCGCCAGCAATCCCGGCGCGAAGAGGATCAGGCCGACGAGATCGAGGTTGCGCACGCTCCAGACACGGTTGAACTTGAAGAACAGCGCGATCGAGAGGAGCGACGACAGATAGAACCACGTCGTGGGATTGACGCGGTAGTAGTGGAACAGGATGTCGCTCATGCACACGCTCGTGGCAAGGGTCCCGTCCCGGCCCTCCGTTCCCGCACCCGCTTCGGGGCGGTTCGGGGCACGGCCCGAGGCTGTCGATGGCTCCATGCCGATGTTCGGCGGGCGCCGCGATCGGGGGAAGGCGCCGGGATCCACCCCGTCAGGGTACGGCGCGGGCCGCGCTTTTGAAAGGTACGGCCCTGGAGGGCGATGGCGGCGGGGGTCAGGGAGCGGTTGCGGCGATCGAAAAAGCCGGGGGCCGGGACGGGGTGAACCCCGCCCCGGCCCCGCCGGGATCAGCGCGTTTGGTACCGGCGTCAGCCCCGCCGGGCGTCGGCGTCGGCCCGTCAGCGGTCGTCAGTCGACGTTCGCCGACTCGCCACCGGCTCGCGTGACGAGCGCGGCGTAGACGCGGATCGTCACGTCGCTCGAGAGGAGGCGGACCGACCCGTCGCCGAACACATGGTTGGCACCGGCCGAGTGGAAGGCGTACGGCTCGCTGGTCCCCTCGGTGCCATAGACGGATCCCTTGTAGGGAGCGGTTTCGACGCTCTCGCCGTTGGTGACGTTGACGGCGCCGGTGGCATTTCCGCCGCCGAAGAGTGTGCCATCCGCCGAGGAGCCGTCGAAGGCGAAGTCGCTCGCCGGGCGGCACCAACCGCCGGCGTTGATCCGGCGGGCCGGGAAGGTTCCGGAGGCGTTGTCAGCCCTCTTGCCGCGGGTCCACTTGTAGGGCCGGCCGGCCGATTCGGCGATCGCGATCGTCTTCGACGTGCCGTCGATGGCGTCGGCGAGACGCACCTTGACCGTGCCGTTGTAATCCTTCGGCATGAAGCCGTCGGCCGGCCCCGACTTCTGGGCGCCCTGGGCCTGGTTGTGGGCGACATCGGCCAGGGAATCGTTGGGGGTGCCGCCGTTGGCCAGACGCGAGTCGACGAAGATCGTCGGCGAGTAGTCGGTCGTGGCGCAGAACAGACCGACCTGCGAGAAGCCGTTCCCGGCCGCGTTGACGACCGCCTTGATGTCGCCCGTGGGATAGCCGCTCGGCGTCGATCCCGTGTCCGGGTCAGCGTCGAAATTGCTGCTCGACGGCGCCGTCGGGCACTCGAACGTCGGCAGGCGGGTCATGGCGAGAACGGCGTTGGGGATCTGGAAGCCGCCGGCGGTGTTCGGCGTCAGGCTGCTCCAGTTCTGCGCGAAGTCCCAGCGGTTGCCGAGGTTGCCTTCCTCGAAGAAGGGGAGGAGTCGCGTCACCCAGGCGATGCGCGCCGTGCCGTTGTTGGGCCGGTAGCTGTTGGGGAGCGTGCGTTTGGAGGACTCGTGATTGAGGATCGCCAGCCCGATCTGCTTGAGGTTGTTGGAGCACTTTGAACGGTTGGCCGCCTCACGGGCGGCCTGAACGGCTGGCAGGAGCAGCCCGACAAGGGTGCCGATGATCGCGATCACCACGAGCAGCTCGACGAGCGTGAACGCCCGACGTGCAGGAACGGAGCGGATGGACATTGGGGATTCCTCGAGGGAAAGGGGTGCAAGGAAAGCAAAAC
>JBIIQL010000216.1:0-6297 GCA_044342095.1 Pirellulales bacterium | reverse complement strand
CTTTCGTACCTCTCCCGCCTGGCGGCCGTCGTGCCGCCGAGGGTGCCTCTCCAGCCAGTGCTCCGCGACGTCTGGCAGGCACACATGCTCTTTGATGGGGCCGAGGTGTCGGCGGTGATCGACTGGCACGCGGCCGGGATCGATACCCCGGCCACGGATCTGGCGCGGCTGTTGGGGAGCTGGACGGGGCCCCGGTCGGCGACGGTCGGGGCGGCTTCCTTGAGTGTCGTGTGGGGCGAGACGCTCGAGGCCTACCGGGCGATTCGGCCTCTTTCCCGGGAAGAAGTGGCCCTCATCGACCTCCTCCATCTGGCGGGGGTGGTCGGGGGCCTGCACCACTGGTTTCGCTGGGTCCTCGACGAAAATCGCGATTTCCCCGACCCGAGCCTGGTGCTCGAGAGGGTCGATTCGCTCCTGAAAAACCTCGTTTTTCCCGGTGAAAAGACCGATGGAGGGAGCGGCGGGCTCCATTGACCCCCGGAAAACGGAGCTTGTACAATCGAACAGGTTTGCCCGCAGGTTTGCCTGCGTTGACGCTGACCTCCCTTCCCAAAAGGACCGATCTGCCGATGCTGCGTCTGCCAGGATGGCTCCGCGGGCGGTCGAGGCCCCCGATCGGCCGGGTGGTTCCGTTAGTGATCGCCCCCATCGCGGTCGCACGAACTGTGTTCGCCCTCTTCTGGGCAGCCGTTTTTGTGTCGACGGCCTGCCCGGTCGGGGTGGCGCAAAACCCGCTCCCCTTCGACCCGCTCGGATCGGTGAACGCGGCGCTCGGAAGCCCGATCACCGTCGCGGCCAGCGTGGAGCCGGCTGCCGCTGAAAAGCCGGCGACCCTCGTCGTCACCGCGACGCTCGAGGAAGGCTGGCACCTCTACGCCGTCACCCAAAAGCCCGGTGGCCCGAAGGCGACCCGGATCACCGTCGACGCCACCTCCCCCTGGCAGCCGTCGGCGGCCTTCGTGCCCGATGAGGCCCCCCACGTGCGGACGATCACCGACGTGCCGGCCTGGGCCGGGCTCCAAGTCGAGGAACACGAGGGAACGGTCGTCTGGCGGGCACCGCTCGCCACGAATCCCGAAGGGAAGGCGACGCAGATCACAGGCTCTGTCAGCGTCCAGATGTGCCGCGAGACCTCCTGCTCGCCCCCGGCGTCGATCCCCTTCGTCGCCGACATGCCCGCCGGTGCGGCGAAAGCTCCCCCCACAGCTCCGCCGGCGCCCGCCGTCGCCGGGGCGACCGATCCGTTCTCCGCTGCCGTGGCGTTGCCTGGCGCTACCACGGCGGTGATCGCCACCCACATTCCCCCCCGGGCCCATTCGAGCGTCGAGGCCGCGTTTGGCGCAGCCCGGAGCGGCGTGGATGGAGCGGGAACGACGTCGACCTGGTGGCCGCTCATCGTTCGGCTCTCCCCCGATGCCGGGTATCACCTCTACGCCCCGGCCGGCTCGGCCGATAGCGACGTCGGGCAGGGGAAGCCGACGGTGGTGTCGGTTGCCGACCGGGCCGCGAGTGTGGTCGTTCTCGGAGCCACGCCGTCGCATTCGCCGGAACTTGCCGCCGCCAACGGGGTCGATGGGCCGGTGACCTTTGAGGTGCTCCTCCCCGAATCGGCCGCCGCGGCAGCCGAGGTCGTGATCGGCTTTCAAACCTGCACCGAGACGTCGTGCGATCCGCCGACGGCGGTCCGCATCGCTGCTCCCCTGCCTCCGCAGGCCACCGGACCGGAGAGTGGGATCGAGTTTCTCGCGGCCAAGTACGCCGAGGCGGCGAAGAAGCCGGTGCCGGTGCAGGCCGCGCCCGCCGCGGTGGTGCCGGCCCCGACAGCGGGTGGACGCTCTGCGAACGTTGATCTCCAGCCGACGCCCTCCGTGGCCTTTCCGCAGGCGGTTGCGGGGCCGTCGCTCGCCGGGCCGTCGATCGCCGCCGCCGCTCCGCTGCCGGTCGACGTTCCGAAGCCGACGCTCTCCCTCCCGATGGCGCTCCTCTCCGGGCTCATCGGTGGGCTGATTCTCAATCTCATGCCCTGCGTGCTCCCGGTGCTCGGCCTGAAGCTGATGTCGTTCGCGCAACAGTCGGGGAAAGCGCGGGCCGAGGTCTTCCGCACCAATCTCTGGTACTGCGCCGGCGTCTATGCGGTGTTCTTCGCGCTGGCCACGGCGAGCGTGGCGGCGAACATCGGCCTGGGGAGCCGCAATCTCGCCTGGGGTGAGCAGTTCACGTCATCCACCTTCAACATCACGATGGCAGCGATCGTGTTCGCCTTCGCGCTCTCCTTCCTCGGCGTCTGGGAGTTGCCGATTCCTGGCTTCATCGGGGAGAAGGCGGGGCATCTCCAGTCGAAGGAGGGGCCGCTCGGGGCGTTTCTCAAAGGGGTGTTGAGCACGGTGTTGGCCACTCCGTGCAGCGGGCCGTTCCTCGGACCGGTGTTCGGCTTCACGCTTTCGCAGCCAACGTATGTCACTTACGGCGTGTTCGGCGCGATCGCCACCGGCATGGCCCTCCCCTACATCCTCGTCGGCCTCATTCCCGGGCTCGTGAAGTTTCTCCCCAAGCCCGGGCTGTGGATGGAGACGCTCAAGGAGATCCTCGGCTTCGTCATGCTCGGCACGGTCGTGTTCCTGTTCACGTTCCTGAAACACGACTGGTTCGTGCCGACGTTCGCCTTGCTCGTCGGGATCTGGGCCGCCTGCTGGTGGATCGGCAAGGGGCAGGAAAAGAGCGGCGGGCCGGTCGGCTTCGGCCGCTGGGTGCAGGCCGCCGGCGTGGCGGCAGCGATCGGCTTCGCGGCCTTCACGTTTCTCGGGCCGGTGGAGTCGATCATCCCCTGGGAGCCATTCTCGCGCGCCCGCCTTGCCGAGTTGCGTTCCAACGGGGCCACCGTCCTCGTCGACTTTTCCGCCGACTGGTGCATGACCTGCAAGCTAAATCTCGCCACGGCGATCGAGACCGACAAGGTGAAGGCGGCGATCGAATCGAACAAGGTCGTGCCGCTCCTGGCCGACTGGACGGAAGAGTCGCCTGAGATCAAGACGATGCTCGAGAGCCTGCAGAGCAAGTCGATCCCGGTCCTGGCGATCTTCCCGGCACCGCGTCCGGGGGAATCGGCCCCGGAGCCGATCATCCTCCGCGACCTGATCACGGAGTCGCAGGTGCTCACGGCGATCAAAGCTGCCGGCCCGTCACGGGCAGGCGCCCCACGTGCGGCCGCTGCCCCTGCCCGCAAGAGCCACTGACGGCTAGCGGATCACGACCCGCGCGTCGCTGGCCTCCGCGGCCTCGACCGCTCCGATCCGCCAGGCTTCGACGCCGGAGTCGGAGAGTTGCGAGACGATGCTGTCGGCGAAGTGCGGTGAGACGACGAGCACCATCCCGACCCCCATGTTGAACACCCGGGCCATCTCGGCGTCCTCGATGCTCCCGAGTTTCTGCACCCAAGGGAAGACCGACGGCACCTTCCAGGAGCCGCGGTCGATGACGACACGGACCTTCTCGGGGACGATCCGTGCGAGGTTTTCCTCCAGGCCGCCTCCGGTGATGTGGGCGATGCCGTGGACGGGTTGCTTGACCCGGTAGCGACGCAGGACGCTGCGGACGGGGCGGGCGTAGAGTCGTGTGGGGCGGAGGAGGGCTTCGGCGACCGTGGTGCCGCCGAGCTCCTCGACGGTGTCGTCGAACTTGAGACGGCCGTAGTCGAACACCGCCTTGCGGACGAGGCTGTAGCCGTTGGAGTGAAAGCCGGTGGAGGCCAAGCCAATGGCCACGTCGCCGGGCTGGATCTGCCGGCCATCGACGAGCCGCTTCCGCTCCACCATGCCGACGACGAAGCCGGCGAGGTCGTATTCGCCGCGCTGGTACATGTCGGGGAGGATCGCCGTCTCACCGCCGACGAGGGCGCAGTCGCTCTCCACGCAGGCGTCGGCGATGCCGCGGACGATCTGTTCGAGGAGGTCGGGATCGTCGTGGGAGAGGGCGACGTAATCGAGAAAGAAGAGCGGCTCGGCCCCGGTGCAGAGGCAGTCGTTGACGCTCATCGCCACGAGGTCGATGCCGACGGTGTGGTGCACGCCCGCCATGACGGCGATTTTCAGCTTCGTGCCGACGCCGTCGGTGCAGGAGACGAGGACGGGGTCTTCCCAGCCGCGGCGGAAGAGCCCGGGGAGATCCATTTGAAAGAGCGCCGCGAAGCCCCCTTCGGCGCTGATCACGCGCGGGCACTGCGTGCGCCGCATGTGGGCCGGAAGCCGGGCCATGCCCTCGGCGTAGAGTTCGAGGTTCACCCCCGAAGAGGAGTAGGTCGCGCCCGCCACTGGTGTGTCGTCCCTCGAGGAGGCTTTCGGAGGAGGCTTTCGAAGACGGGCCGAAAGGGTCGGTCCGGCTCCCGGCTGGCAGCCGGCAGGAATGGTATCATCGCCGCACCATGCTTCCCCGCAAGCCCCGAGCCACGCCGCGGCGGTCCCACGCCGAGCGGCCGCTTCCCGGCCTCCAGTTCAGCCATCCGCTCCCCTACGGTGCCGTCCTCCGCGGGTCCGGGGTGCAGTTCGTGGTCTACAGCCATTCGGCGACCGGGATTCGCGTCCTCCTCTACGACGCGGTGACCGACACCGAGCCGGCGGAAGTGATCACGCTCGACCCGGCCACCGATCGGTGGGGGGACATCTGGAGCATCCTCGTCCCCGGGGTGGCCCCCGGCCAGCTCTACCACTTCCAGGCCGACGGCCCCTTCGCCCCGGAGATCGGCCAACGCTTCGATGGCACGGCCCGACTCGTCGATCCGTATGCCCAGGCGTTGGCGGGGGATTTTCTCGTCGCCGACGACGGCACGCTCGTGCCGCCGAAGTCGGTCGTCGTCGACGATACCTTCGACTGGCAGGGCGATCGCCATCTCAAGCGGCCGCTGGCCGACACCGTGATCTACGAGTTGCACGTCCGTGGCTTCACCGCCGGCCCCTCGAGCGGCGTCGCTCATCCCGGCACCTATCTCGGCGTCATCGAGAAAATCCCCTATCTCAAGTCGCTCGGCGTGACGGCGGTCGAGTTGATGCCCGTCCACGAGTTTCCCTCGACGGCCATCCCGCCCCTCGAAGGGCGCGGCAATTATTGGGGCTATGACCCAATCGCGTTCTTTGCCCCCCACCGCGGCTATGCCGCCGGCACCGAGCCGGGATGTCAGGTGCGCGAGTTCAAGGAGATGGTGCGGGCCCTCCATGCCGCCGGCATCGAGGTGATCCTCGATGTCGTCTTCAATCACACCGCCGAAGGGAACGAACTCGGGCCGACGCTCTCCTTCAAGGGGCTGGAGAACCGGGTCTACTACATGCTCGCCGACGGTGGCTCGCGCTACCGCAACTATTCCGGCTGTGGCAACACCGTCAACGGCAACCATCCGATCGTTCGCGAGCTGATCTTTCTCTGTCTCAGGCACTGGGTGCACGACTTCCACATCGACGGCTTCCGCTTCGATCTGGCGAGCATCCTCAGTCGCGACCGCAACGGTGACATCCTCCCCAATCCGCCGATCGTCGAACTGATCACCGAGGATCCACTCCTCGCCGACACGAAGATCATCGCCGAGGCTTGGGATGCGGCCGGCGCCTATCAGGTCGGGTCGTTCGCTTCGCTGCGGTGGGCGGAGTGGAACGGGAAATACCGCGACGACGTCCGTCGCTTCTGGCGCGGCGACCACGCCCAGACCGGGCATCTGGCGACGAGGCTTGCCGGCTCGAGCGATCTCTACGGCGGCAACGACCGCCAGCCCTACCACAGCATCAACTTCGTCACCTCTCACGACGGCTTCACGCTCGGCGACCTCGTCGCCTACCGAGAGAAGCACAACGAGGCCAACGGGGAGGGGAACCGCGACGGCGACAACAACAACTTCTCCGACAACTACGGCGTCGAGGGGCCGACGGCCGATGGGACCATCGTCGCCATCCGGGCCAGGCAGGTGCGGAATCTCCTCGCTACGCTCCTTCTCTCGCAGGGAGTGCCGATGGTCGTGGCGGGGGACGAAATTGGCAGGACCCAGAAAGGAAACAACAACGCCTGGTGCCAGGACACGCCGGTGTCGTGGCTGGATTGGTCGCTCGTCGAGACCAACGCCGACCTCCTCCGTTTCGTCCGCGAGGCGATCCGCTTCCGGCTCGGCAACCCGACGCTCCGCCGGCGGACCTTCCTCCGTGGTGCCAGCGAGGCGGGGGGAGGGATGCCCGACGTCGAGTGGTTTTCGGCCGACGGCGGGCCGGTCGACTGGGGGGCGGTGGGGGCGAGCCTGACCTGTTTCTTCGCCGCGGCCGGTGA
>JBIIQL010000215.1:0-6337 GCA_044342095.1 Pirellulales bacterium | reverse complement strand
GCCGCGCCTGCCGCCGCCGAAGCCCCCAGCGTTCCGGCTCTCCCCGATCACACGGCGGACTCCGCTGTTCTGCCCCCGCTCCCGGCCTCGGAACCGGTCGCCAGCGAGTCGGCGGCGCCCGTCGCCTTCGCCGAGCCCCCCGCGTCATCCCCCCCGCGGTCGAGTGCCCCACCCGCCGACGCCCCGATCGGCAATCCATCGGTCGGGATCGCCCCGCCGGCGTCTTCGCCAGAGTCGATCGATCTGGCGACGCTCTCCCCCGGAGATCGGATCGTGGTCTGGGTGGGGCGGCGTGGCGGCCGCAAGGGGGCGGCCGGCAGCATGACGGTGGCGCTCGATGTCATCGATCCACGGTCGGCCGAAGTCCTCGAGCAGCGCCACGCCGGTGGTGGGGAGCAGGGGGCGAGCCATGCGCCTTTCCGGAGGATCAGGATCCTCGGCAGCGCCACCGAGAGCTTCCTCGGCGGCATCACTCCGACCGGACCAGCGGGGCAAATCACCCGCCGGCAATCCCTCCGGATCGTGCCCGTCGACCGATCGCCCCCCGGACAGGAATCATCGGCTGGCCAGCCGGAGCAGCGGCCGGTGGAGACGATCGGCCCGGTGCAGGCGATGGCCGTGACTCGCGCCACGACAACCGTTCCCTGACACCGGGCACGATCCTCCCGACGTCAGACCTCTTCGGTCCCCTCGGCGGCCTCGCGCTCGCGTGACCAGCCGACGCGCTTCTTGGAGAGGCCGATCTTCCGATCGTCGGTGTCGACGCGGAGGATCTTCACCTCGATCGGATCGCCGACCTTCACGAGTTCCTCGGCGTTCTCGATCTTGTCCTCGGAGAGCTCCGAAATGTGGAGCAGCCCCTCGAGACCATCCTCGAGGCCGACAAAGACGCCGAAGTTGGTGATCTTCGTAACGTTCCCCTTCACGACATCGCCGGGCTTGTAGCGGGCGGGGATGTCGGTCGTCCACGGATCCTCGTGCATCTGCTTGAGGCCGAGGGCGATGCGGCGACGCTGCTGGTCGACCGAGAGCACCTTGCACTCGATCTCCTGCCCCTTGTCGACCATCTCGCTGGGGTGGGTGACCTTCCGCGTCCACGACATGTCGGTGACATGGAGGAGGCCATCGATCCCGTCGTCGATCTCGATGAAGGCACCGTAGTTGGTGAGGTTGCGGACGACGCCCTTGACCACCGCACCGGGCGGGTAGTCGGCGGCGACCTTCTCCCAGGGATTCTGCTGGGTCTGCTTCATGCCCAGCGAGATTTCCTGCTTTTCCTTGTTGATGGCAAGGACCACCACCTCGACCTCGTCGCCCGGCTTGACGAGCTCGGAGGGATGGCTGACGCGCTTCGTCCAGCTCATCTCGCTGATGTGGACGAGCCCTTCGACGCCATCCTCGAGCTTCACGAACGCGCCGTAGCTCATGACATTGACGACGGTCCCCTTGCAGACCGTGCCGACCGGATACTTGTCGGCGACCTTCGCCCACGGGCTCGCGGTCCGCTGCTTCATGCCGAGGGCGATCTTCTCGCGCTCGCGGTCGATGTGCAGCACCTGAACCTCGATCTCCTGATCGATCGCCACCATCTCGCTGGGGTGGCCGATGCGGCCCCAGCTCATGTCGGTGATGTGGAGGAGGCCGTCGATGCCGCCGAGATCGACGAACGCACCGAAGTCGGCGATGTTCTTGACGATGCCGCGGCGCACCTGGCCGACCTCGAGGGTCTCCATGAGTTGCTTCTTCCGCTCGGCACGCTCCTGCTCGATGAGCGCCCGACGCGAGACGACGATGTTGCGGCGTTGCTCGTCGATCTTGAGCACGAGGCACTGAATGCAGCGACCGCAGTAGTCGCCGATGTCGGCCGGACGACGGATGTCGACCTGGCTGGCGGGGAGGAACACGTTGACACCCGAGATGTCGACGAGGAGGCCACCCTTGATCTTCCGCGTGACGAACCCGGTGACGACGTCGTTCTCCTTGACGCTCTCCATCACCCGCAGCCAATCCTCGATGCGGCGGGCCTTCCGCTTCGAGAGGGTGATCAGGCCACGCTGTTCCTCGAGTTGGCCATCCTCGAACTCCTCGAGGAGCACCTTGACGGTGTCGCCAACCTGTGGCGGCGGTTCGGAGTCATCCCACTCGTTCCGCGGGATGTGCCCCTCGCTCTTGTAGCCGACGTCGACCAGCACGAACTCATCATCAACCCGGAGGATCTTGCCGTGGAGGACCGAATTGACCGAAAGGGTGGAGGTGCCGATGGCGTATTCGCCACTCTCGGTCCCTCCCATTGCCTGCTCGATCTCCTGATCGATTTCGTCGCCAAGTTCCAGTTCGCGGATGAGGTTGCGGTTGACCATCGTGTGGGGGTTTCGGGAAAACGGGTTGGAGGAAGGGGAAAAAGCGGGCCACAAGCGGAAACCCTGGAGTGTAGCAGCCGAGGCAGCCCTGAACAATTCGTTGTTTTGCCCTTTCCTCCCCAGTTTCCCCATCGAATCGTGGCCGGCTCGACCACAGTCGCCCTCCCTCCCGATCCGATTGCCTGAAGCATGAGTCGTCATCGCCCCCCCACCGCCGGCCCGTCCTCGGCCCCGCCCGTGGCGCTCACCCGTCGCGGGCTGATCCGCTCCGCCTGCCTGGCGGTCGGCCTGCGGGGATTCCTCGCGGCCCCTTCGGCCTCCGCTCAATTCGCCGAAGAGCCGCTGGCGGCCAGCGGTCCGACGCTCGGGGACATCCGCCGCCAGCCCTACCGCGTCGGGCTGACGGTCGTCGCCGCGGGGGGGCCCTGCCGAGGGGTCTACGCCTCGCTCCCGGTGCCGGCGGAATGGCCGGAACAGACGGTGGAGATCGTCGGCGAGGATGTCTCGGCCGACGTCCGCCAGGTGCGCTACCGGACGCTGCCCGGCGGCGTGAAGCAGATGCTCGTCGACATCCCCGATCTGCCTTCCGGCCAGGAGGCGAAGGCGGTCGTCACCTTCTCGGTCGGCAGGGCGGCGATTCTCCCGCCGAGCGATCCCTCCGGGCTCACGATCCCGGAGAAACCTGCCAAGGCGCTCAAGCCGTTCCTCGCCTCGAGCCCCTATATCGAGACCCGGCATCCGAAGGTGACGAAGTACGCCAAATCCCTCGGCGAGGGGCTCGACGGTTGGGCGAAGGTCGAAGCGATCTACGACGCGGTTCGCGAGAAGGTCGAATACCGCAATGGCACCCTCAAGGGGGCGGCGCGGGCGCTCGCCGACGGCTGGGGAGACTGCGAGGAACTCACCTGCCTGTTCATCGCCTGCGCCCGCATCAACGGCATCCCGGCGCGGACGGTGTGGGTGGAGGGGCATTGCTACCCGGAGTTCCACCTCGTCGACGCCGAGGGGAAAGGGTCGTGGTTCCCCTGTCAGGCCGCCGGAGCGCGGGCCTTCGGCGGCATGCCGGACCAACTCCCGATCCTGCAGAAAGGGGATTCGTTTCGCGACCCCGATCGCCCTGGCCAACCGCTCCGGTATGTGTCGGAGTTTTGCCGCGGCGCAGCGCTCAGCGGTGGGGGCTCACCGAAGGTCGATTGGATCCGCGGCGGAGGCTGAGCGGCGCACGAAGTCTGGCGACGACCGCCTCCACCCAACCGGTCAGGCAACCGGTCCGGGCTTGCCGTCGAGGGCGCCGGCGGCGGCGAGCAGGGCGGGATCCTCACCGAAGCGCGGAGCATTCTCACGGGCCGACGGGGCGAACCAACGCGGCACGATCGGGAGCCCGGCTTCCTTCCAGACCGCCTCGAGCCGGTCGCCGGCAAGACGAACGATCTTCTCTCGACCCCGCCCGGCGAGGGTGGAGCGATCGGCCCACGGCGTGACGGGGCCTTCGAATCCGGCCTTCTGAGCCTCGACGAGGATCTGCGCGGCGGGGATGACGCCGGTCTCGGCGGGCATCAAACGCTGGGCATGGCTGAGTTCGGCCGAGACGACGTCGCGGGGAGCATCCGACAGCCGGACTTCGACGATCCGGCCGGCAGGAATCGACCCGATCACCGACAGCGGCTCACCCGTGATGTGGAGCGCCCAGGCGTCGACCACGATCCCGACGCTCGGATGGCAGACGCTCACCAGGCCGATGAGGCCTTCGTAGGTGTGGATGAACTGGTGGGCCTTCTCGGCACGGGCCTCGGCTTCGGGCGCGAGTGCCAGCCCGAGGCTGATGCCGTACTTGGCGAGCAGGCCGCCAAGGGTGTCGAGCCGCTGGCGATAGAGCTCGAAGAAGTCCTTGAAGGCGTGGTCATCGGAGGCCGGGGCGATCGTGACAATGGCCCGCTTCGCCTCCGTCGCCTGGGCGAACTCGAGCCGCGTCGGCAGTTCGGCGAGGTCGGTGTTGAAGGCCGCGTCGTCCCCGATGAGCGAGATCGGGAGGTGGAACGATCCACACTGGAGACGGGCGCTGACCATCAGCCGACGGGCATGCTCGACCCCGAACGCCTCGGCCTGCTGCTGGAAGTCGACGATGTCGATGTCCATCGCATCGAAGCCGAACGAAAGCGCCAGTTCGATGAGCTCGCTGGGCCGTCCGGAAAGGGGCAGGCCGACGGTGCTGAGGTTGCGGAACATCGTGGGTGAGTCTCCTGTGCTCTGGCTCACCGCGCTGTGCGGCGCGGCAATGGACCGGGTGTTTGAAACGGGTGTTCGGGGCGGAGCGGGCGGCGCGAGCCCCCGACTTTTCAATCGGGGCTGTCACGCCCTCAACCGGCGAAGGGGGCGATTATGCCCGACGGGGCTGCTATTTTGAAGCGGGAACCGGCTGCCCGTCGGAAAAATCCCTCCGTGGCCCTGTTCTCTCCCCGTCCCGATCCCCGCCCTGTCCGCTTCTTCCCTGCCAGAACGCCTGTTTCATGACCCTCGTCGAAGCGATCACCCTCGGCATCGTCCAGGGGCTCACCGAGTTCCTCCCGGTGTCGAGCACGGCCCACCTCCGCGTCGTCCCGGCACTCCTCGGCTGGGACGACCCCGGCGCGGCCTATTCGGCCGTCATTCAGTGCGGCACGCTCCTGGCAGTGTGCGTGGCGATGTGGCGCGACATCGCAGCCCTCCTGCGGGGCTTCGTCATCGGGATCACGAGCCGGCGCCCCTGGGGGAGTCCTGAATCGAGGGTTTCGATCCTCATCCTCCTCGGCACGCTGCCGATCGTCATCGTCGGCTTCGCCCTCCGGAAGCTGATCAAGGGGGAGGCGCGGCGGCTGGAGGTGGTGATCGCAGCCCTGGTGGCAGCGACCGTCCTCATGGCCGTGGCGGAATGGGTCGTGCGGCGGCGGAGCCGGCGGGGCTCGACGGGACGACACGGCCTCGATGGGATCGGGCTTTCCGACGGCCTGGGGATGGGGCTCGCGCAGGTGCTGGCGCTCGTGCCGGGGACGTCGCGGAGCGGGGTGACGATCTCGTCGGGGATGCTCGGCGGGCTCGATCGGCAGACGGCCGCCCGGTTTTCCTTCCTCCTCTCCCTCCCCGCGGTGGCCGCTGCCGGCCTCCTCGAAGCCTGGCAGGAACGGGCCGAAATCTTCGGCTCCATCGAGGCGATCACGATGGCGGCCGCCGGCACGGCATCTGCGGCCATCGTCGGCTACGGAGCGATCCGCTGGCTCCTGGTGATGCTCGGCCAGAACACGCTCTGGCCGTTCATCGTCTACCGGCTCGTCCTGGCGGGCTTCCTCGCCTGGTCTCTCGCCTCGGGGTGGGTGCCGGCCGTCGGCTGAGATCACCCCCCCGTCGGAAGCGCGGACAGATCGAGCCCGAGGCGTTTCGCTTTCTTGTAGAGCGTCGTGCGGTTGATGCCCAGCGCCCGTGCCGCCGCGTCGCGCCTCCAGGCGTGGCGTTCGAGCGCCTCGAGGATCAGCTGCCGCTCAGGCTGCGCCAGCGACTGCCGCAGGACGCCTTCTCCACGCGGCTCGAGGCGGACGGCGCCCGCCGCCACCACGGCTGGGGGGAGATCGCCGACGTCGACGGCGCTCGACGTGCCGAGATACACCCCCCGCTCCACGGCATGTTCGAGCTCACGGACGTTGCCCGGCCAGTCGTGGGCCATCAGTGCCGCGAGCGCCGCGGGGGTGAAGCCGTCGACGGGCCGGCCAGCGCGGGCGGCGGCGCGGGTGAGAAAGTGGCTCGCGAGGAGCGGGATGTCGGAACGACGGTCGCGGAGCGACGGCATCTCGAGGGTGACGACGTTGATCCGCCAGAACAGGTCGGCGCGAAACCGCCCCGCAGCCACGAGCGCCGAGAGGTCTTCGTGGGTGGCGAGGATGAGGCGGGCATCGACCTTCCGCGTCGCCCCGCCCCCCACCGGCTCGAACTCGAGATTCTGGAGGACG
>JBIIQL010000214.1:0-6345 GCA_044342095.1 Pirellulales bacterium | reverse complement strand
GATCGAGCACTTGAAGCAGGCTAGGGCCTTCGGCCCTGAAAATGCACCGCTGACGCGCGACCTCATCGAAACGCTCACCAAGGCTGGCCGGTTCGCCGAGGCCAGCCTCCTTCAGGCAACCGTCGCTCCGGCCGGGCTGGGGGGCGCGGTGCGGACGAGCATCGAAGCCGAGATGCGGGGAGGGGATCTCGAGGGGGCGGCCGAGCGGTCGCTGCGCGGCATCGACGTGGAAAAAGCCGATGCCGACACGCTCCTCTGGCTGGGGCGGCTGTGCGGCCGCTGCGGCCGGCGCGAACAGGCCGGGGAGGTTTTTCTCCGCGCCACCGAAACGGCGCCAGAGAATCCGGAAACCTGGCTGTGGCTGGCGCGATTTGAGGTGGCCGGAGGGAATAAGGACGCGGCCGAGGGAGTGATCGCTCGGGGGATCGAGGCTGTTGCGGAACGGACGAAAAAGCTGCTCGCGGCCCGCGGAGCGGTGACCGTCGGCAGGCTCGACGACGCCGAGCGAGACTTCCTCGCAGCGGTCGCGGCGAGCGGGGCCGACATCGCCCCGGCGGGGTACACCATCGACTTCTACCTCCAGCAGGGAAAGGCCAAGCAGGCGGAGGCCTTCCTCGAAACGTTGATCGGCCGATTGGCCGGCGATACCAGCCGCAACGACTTGGAGTCGTGGGCGGTGAGGCGTCTCGACGGCCTCCGAGCTGCCGCCAAGCTCCCCGACACGTCGCGCTGACCGCCAGCCGGTGCCGTCACGGATGACGTTCTCGCGGACCGTCAGAATGGCCACCAGCGCTGCCGGGGTGGGGCGAGGGTGGCGGGGAGGAGCTGACGCATCGGACCGGCCAAGTCCACGAGCGCCGCCGCAATCTCGGCTGCGCGCTTGGCGTCCCCCTCCCGGACGGCCTGCTCGTGGTCGACGAGATGACGGTGAACGAACGTCGTGCGGATCACCGCCTCGTCGCCGTCGGCAAAGAGGGCTCGATTAGCCAAGAACCATGCGAGGCGGCTTGTCGCCGTGCGCAGCATGTGGCCCGGCTCCTGGCTCTGTTGCGGGCCGTGGCGGCGGTAACGGGCGAGCGGCTCGGGCACCCGGAGGAATCTCCCCTGCGACCTGAGGAGGACGAAGAAGATCGCGTCCTCGGCATGGAGGATCTTCTCGGGAAAGGGCGTGCGGAGGGCGGCGGCACGTCGGACGACGGCACAGTCGATGTGGACGGTGAAGCCGACGAGCATCTCCCGCAGCGGATGGGGGGCATCGTAGCGGGCGGGGGGCGAGCAGCGTCGTTCCTCCTCCCCTTCCCCGAAGCGAAGGAAGTCTCCGGTCACGCAGACGACATCGGCCGGAGCCGAGCGGATCGCCTCTGACTGAAGCTCGGTCTTCGTCGGCAGCCAAAGATCGTCGGCATCGAGGAACGCCACCCAGTCGCCCACTGCCGCCTCGATTCCCCGGTTGCGGGCCGCCGACTCCCCCTGATTCGTCTGGCGGAGAACGCGCACGGGCGGCCCGAACGATTCCGCGATCCTGGCTGAATCGTCCGTCGAGCCGTCGTCGACGACGATCACCTCGATCACCGGCCGCGTCTGCCCGAGGATCGATTCGATCGTCGCGCGGAGGAAGGCCGCGGCGTTGTAACAGGGGATGACGACGGAGATCGATGGGGCAGATCCGTCGCGCTCGGCAGGGCTCGTGGGCATGGCAATCCCTCTGAAGCTATCTGCTGTCGCGTTCCCACGGCTCCCACGATGGGCCACCGGCGAGCGATGGCTAGCGCCGCGCCGTGGGGACAAGCCTGAGGCCGCTTGCCGATCCATGGCCGCCACGTTCGCCCGCCTCGTGGTATTCAGCATCCTCGTTGACCAACCACGGATCGCACTGCTCGCGGCCGGCGAGGATGTTCCGGGCGACGAGCATCGCGGTCATCATCGAGTGGTCTTGGTTGTTGTACTTGTGCATGCCGTTGCGGCCGACGAGGTGAAGGCCCGGGAAACCCTCCGCCAGCCAGGCGCGGATCGTCTCCACGCGGGCGACATAGCCATCATCGTAGACCGGATAGGCCTTCGGCTGCCGGACGATGTGGCCGTCGAGGATATCCCCCTCGCGAACGAGCCCCAGGCGCACCAGTTCGCTCGTCGCCAGACGGACGAGGTCGGCATCGGTCGACGTCCACAGCCCGTCCCCCTCGAAGCAGAAGTACTCGAGGCCGTAGCAGGCGAGGCTCGGATCGGGGACGAGCTCCGGCGACCAACTGCCGAAGTTCTGCACGCGCCCAACTTTCACGCCGGGGTCGTGGATGTAGATCCAGTTGTCGTCGAGGGGCTTGGTGGGGCGGACGATGAGCGCGACGGTGAGGAAGTCGCGGTAGCGGAGTTCCGCGGCGGCGGTGCGGACCTCCGCGGGGGGCTGGGGCTCGAGCGCACCGACGAGCTCGCGGAGCGGTGCCGACGAGATGACATGATCGGCGTCGATCGTCGACCGGCTCCCGTCGGCAGCGGTGATGTGTACCCTCAACGCTCGCCCGGCGTCTGCGGGGAGACGCTCGACGGCGGTCGCACGACAACCCATGAGAACCTTGCCACCGTCGGCCTGCGTCCTCCGCGCCGCCTCCTCCCACATCATCCCCGGACCGAGCCGTGGATAGCGGAAGGAGTCGATGAGCGACGTGATCTGGTTGGGGCGGTTGGCGGGCTTCAGCTTCGCCGGGGACGTCGGAATGAGGGCGTTCCAGATCGCCCGGGAGAGCGACAGCCCACGGATCCGCTGGGCCGCCCAGTCGGCGGAGATGTCCCGGCACTTCATCCCCCAGACCTTTTCGGTGTAGGTCTTGAAGAAGATCTCGAACAGCCGCCGGCCGAAACGGTTGCAGACCCAGTCCTCGAACGACTTCGGCTCCGGCACCGGGAAGAGGCGGGCGTGGAGGTAGCTGGCGACGCAGCGGGCCGACTCGAAGAGGCCGAGATTGCGAAGCGCTTCGCCGGCGCGGAGGGGATAGTCGTAAAACCGGCCCCCGTAAAGGATCCGTGACTTCCGTGGCCGCTCGAGCATGTCGCGGCCGAGGAGTTCCGTCCACAGGCTCTCGACCTCGGCGGACTTCGAGAAGAAGCGGTGGCCACCGATGTCGAAACGAAAGTCGAGGCCACCGGCCGCTGCCGAACGGTAGACCTCGGTGCGCGAGATGCCGCCGACGAGTTCGGGATGAGCCTCGATCACCGTCACCGGGACGCCGTCACGCGCGAGCAACCAAGCGGAGGTGAGCCCGGCCGGGCCCGCGCCAATGATGGCAACGTGGGGGCGGTCGGGGGCCGACGGGGCGGCAGGCTTGGGTGACAACGTGGAACTCGGTGGGGGGGGCGCTACGGGCAGCCGTATTCTCGATTCTCCCACGTGAGATGCCAGTAAAAAGACACCGGATTGGGGGGAGTGGCATGACAGCGCACGCATCAACGAGGGAAACGCCCCTCGCCTGCCCCCCGCAGGTGAACGAGGGATACCCTTTTCGGCTCCCCGGAGCGATTCGGCGGGGACTGATCGGGCCCCGCTATGCTGACAAGCCGTTCATCATCCCCCAGGACGCGCTTGCATGTCGCCCGATGCCCGCCAAAAGCTCCTTGCCGAAGCGTTCGGGAGTTTCGTCCTCGTCTTCATCGGCACCGGGGCGATCGTGTCGGACGATCTCTTCGGCGGGGATGTCACCCACGTCGGGGTAGGGCTCGTCTTCGGGCTGATCGTGATGGCGCTGATCTATGCCCTCGGCGACATCTCCGGCTGTCATCTCAACCCCGCCGTGACGATCGGCTTCGCTTTGGCCGGTCGGTTCGCCTGGCGCGGGGTGGGTCCGTACGTCGCCGCGCAGTGCGGGGGGATGGTGTTTGCCAGCGTCGTCCTCCGCGGCCTTTTTCCCGAGCATGCGACGCTCGGGGCGACGCTGCCTGCCGGGGCCCCGTTCCAGTCGTTCATTCTCGAGGTGCTGCTGACGCTGATCCTCATGGTGGTGATCCTCTGCGTCGCCACCGGGGCGAAGGAGAAGGGGATCATGGCCGGGGTCGCGGTCGGCGCCGTGATCGCCGTCGAGGCGCTGTTCGCCGGGCCGGTGAGCGGGGCCTCGATGAACCCGGCGCGGTCGCTCGCGCCGGCCCTCGTTACGCTCCGGTTGGAGAGCCTGTGGATCTATCTCGTCGCCCCGATCGTGGGGGCCGCCGCCGGGGTGCTCGTGTGGCGCAGCCTGCGGCCGACGGAGAACGCGGATGCCACGGTCGGCTAACGAGTCGACCTTCAGGCCGCGTGTGACCCGGTGGCGTTGGCGGCAAGACCGAGACGCTCCTGGCGGTAGCCACCGCTGGCGATCCGATCGACCCAGGTGCCATTGGCAAGATACCAGGCGACGGTTCGCTCCAGGCCGGTGGCGAACGTCTCGCTCGGGCGCCAGCCGAGCTCCCGTTCGATCTTCGAGAAGTCGATCGCGTAGCGGCGATCGTGGCCGGGACGGTCCTTCACGTAGGTGACCAGCGACTCGCACGGGGAGTGGGGAAGATCGGGGCGGAGGCGGTCGACGGTCCGGCAGATCTCACGGACGACCTCGAGGTTGGTGCGCTCGCAGGCCCCGCCGATGTTGTAGACCTCGCCGATGCGGCCCCCCCGGAGCACGGTGCGGATCGCTCGGCAGTGATCGCCGACATAGAGCCAGTCGCGGATCTGACCGCCGTCGCCGTAGACGGGGAGCGGCTTCCCGGAGAGGCAGTTGAGGATCATGAGCGGGACGAGCTTCTCGGGAAACTGGCAGGGTCCGTAGTTGTTCGAGCAGTTGGTCGTCAGCGTCGGGAGGCCGTAGGTGTGGTGATAGGCGCGAACGAGGTGGTCGCTGGCTGCCTTCGATGCCGAATAGGGGGAGTTGGGAGCGTAGGGAGTCGTCTCGGTGAATTGGCCGGTGGCGCCGAGGGATCCGTAGACCTCGTCGGTGGAGACATGGAGGAAGCGGAAGTCGCGCTGCTGGTCGCCGGGAAGCGTCGTCCAGTGGCGACGGACCTCGTCGAGCAGCCGGAACGTGCCGACGACATTCGTCGTCACGAAGGCGGCCGGGCCGTCGATCGAACGATCGACGTGGCTCTCGGCGGCGAAGTTGACCACGGCCCGTGGGCGGTGCTGCTCGAGGAGCCTGCGGACGAGGGAAGCGTCACCGATGTCGCCGACGACGAGCAGGTGACGCGGGTCGTGGTCGATCGCGGCGAGCGAGTCGCGATTGCCGGCATAGGTGAGGGCGTCGAGGTTGACGACGGCCCCTTCTTCTCCGGCGATCCATTGCCGGACGAACTCCCCGCCGATGAACCCCGCGCCCCCCGTCACCAGGATCGGTTGCATGTCATTCCTCGTGCGTCCCTTGCCGGACCGCTTCCCAATCGTTCCGGGGGCGCGATCCCCCTCCCCCGGCGGCGGGCACGCCACCCGGACGACGGAGTTGGTAGCCGATCGGCGCGGTGTGGGGCAAGCGCAGCTTTTCTGCGATCGTGGGGGGTGGCCGGGCCCCGATCCTCCGGAAAAACAGCTCTTTGTGATCCGGCCCGGGGTCGCCAAGATTCACTCCCAAAAGTCCCGGGAGCCGATCGATGTCGACATCCAGCCAGACGCCGTCCCACCCCCTCCCCGGGACTCGTCCGCGGATCGTCATCGATCTTGAGAAGCTCCGACACATCAACTGCGGGCTCGGTCGGTTCTCCCTCCACCTCGGCCGCGAGCTCCTCGCCCTCGCCGACGATCGCTTCGAGCCGGTTTTCTTCCTCCCCCGGGGCGCCGAGGAATGGTTTGCCGATGCCGCCCCGCCGCCGGGCGGACGGTTCGGGAAGCTCGACGTCGCCCCGTGGCGGAAGGAGGTCGTGCAGCGGTTCTACCGGCCGCTGGTCCGGCCGGTGATGGGGCGGCCGGCATTCGCCGCCTGGCATGCCACGAACCAGATGTCGCGCTACTGGCCTCTCGATCCGCGCGTGCCGGTGATCCTCACGATCCACGATCTCAACTTCCTCCACGAGGCTCCGCACGACGAGCAACTCGCCAGCACCGTGCGGAAGCTCGCCGATATTCAGCGGAAGATCGACCGCGCCGCCGTGATCGTCACCGATTCGGAGTTCGTCGCCCGCGACGTCGCCAGGCACCTGGAACTCCGCGAGAAGCCGGTCCATGTCGTGCCGCTGGGGGTTCCCGAGCCGGCCCCCGCCTCGACCGCCAGGCCCGACTTCCTCCCCGCCGGTCCGTTCCTGTTCACGGTGGGAAACTGTCTGGCCCACAAGAACTTCCATGTCCTCCTCGATCTCCTCGAGAAGCTCCCGGGACAGCGGCTGGTGATCGCCGGCAAGAAG
>JBIIQL010000213.1:0-6353 GCA_044342095.1 Pirellulales bacterium | reverse complement strand
ATCGACGAGCGACGAGATCATGCCGGCCGCGGCGAAGTGGTCGAAGGCGTCCATCCGCTCGACGACACCGCTGGCCGTCGCGGAAAGCTCGGCGAGCATCCAACGGTCGAGCTCAGATCGCTTTGACACCGGCCGCCAGCCGCGGGCCTTGGCCAGATCGGCGTGATCGAGGCTTCCCGGCTCGTCGAGGAGCGTGCCTGGATCGAAGCCGTCGATGTTGGCGTAGATCACGAAGAACGAGTAGACGTTCCAGAGCCGGATGAGGAACTCCGGCACGCTTTCGCGGATCGTCCGCTCGCTGTAGCGGATCGTCGTCCACGGAGGCTGACCGGCGAGAAAGTACCAACGCAGCGCGTCGGCGCCGTAGGCGTCGAAGATCACCGCCGGCTCTTTGTAATTGCGCTTGCTCTTGCTCATCTTCTGCCCGTCCTCACCGAGCATCAGCCCGAGGACGATGCAGGTGCGGAAGGGGTGGGGATAGTCTGCCGGCGGGGCGGCGACTCCCGCCGGGAGCGTGCCCGGCCCGTCGCCGCCGAAGAGGAGCGTGCTGATCGCCAGCTGGCTGTAGAACCAGCCGCGGGTCTGGTCGATCGCCTCGGAGATGAAGTGGGCGGGGAACTGCTCCGCGAATTCTTCCCTTCCGGCGTGCGGCCAGCCCCACTGGGCGAAGGGCATCGCGCCAGAGTCGAACCAGCAGTCGATCACCTCCGGCACGCGCCGCATCCGTGATCCAGGCGCGAAGGGGGAGTCGTAGGTGACCGCGTCGATGTAGGGCTTGTGGACGCGGAGATCGTCGGAGAGATCGGGGTTGTCGGCCTTGGCCCGGTCGAAGACGTCGGTTCCGGCGACGCCCGGTTTGGCGAGGACGGCTTCGAAGGAGGGAACCGCCTCGGCCCGTCCGGTCGACTCGCACACCCAGATCGGCAGCGGCGTCCCCCAGTAGCGTTCTCGGGAGAGGGCCCAGTCGACGTTCGTCTCGAGGAAATTGCCGAAGCGCCCGTCCTTGATGTGCCCGGGGAGCCAGTCGATGCGGGCGTTGTTGGCGAGCATCGCGTCGCGGAACTGGCTTGTGCGGATGAACCAGCTCGCACGCGGGTATTGGATGAGCGGATCGTTGTCGGCCCGCCAGCAGAAGGGATAGTCGTGGACGTATTGTTCCTGGTGGACGAGAAGCCCGCGGCCGCGGAGATCGCGGACGATGTCGCGGTCGCACTCCTTCACGAACCGACCACTCCCCATCGGGAAGGCGTCGGTGAAGGTGCCGTCGGGGGCGACGCAATTGAGGAGCGCAGGTCCACCGGACTCGAAGCGGGGTTGCTCCGCCATGAGGACGCCGTAGTCGACCTCGCCGAAGGCGGGGGCGACATGGACGATGCCGGTGCCGGAGTCGGTGGTGACGAAATCGGCCGCCACGACGCGCCACGCCGCCGTTGCCCGCCCGCCACCGACGAGCGGGGACTGAAGCGGTGTCCCTCGAGGCCGATAGGTGTCGAAGGGGGGAAGGTAGCTTTTCCCAACGAGGTCGCGGCCCGGAAACGTGGCGACGGTCGTGAACGTCTTCTTGAGCTTCTCTGACAAAGACGCCGCCAGCGCTTCGGCGACGACGTATTCCGGCGCGCCTTCGACGAGGGTTCCCTCCGCGGTCGTCTCCCGGATCACCGCATAGGCAAGATCGGGCTTCACCGCGGCGAACTGGTTCGAGGGAAGCGTCCACGGGGTCGTCGTCCAGGCGACGAGGCTGCGATCGGTCGGCACTCCGGCTTCGTCGAGAAGGGGGAAGGCGACGTAGACGCTCGGGTCGGCGACTTCCTTGTATCCCTGGCCCACCTCACCACTGGAGAGGGCCGTGCCCCCCTGCGCCCACCACCAGACGATCTTGTGGCCCCGGTAGAGGAGCCCGCGGTCGAACAGATCCGCCAGCGCCCACCAGACACTCTCGACGTAGGTCTTGTGGTAGGTGACGTAGGCCTCGGAGAGATCGATCCAGAAACCGATCCGCTCGGTGAGCGATTCCCACTCCTTCATGTACCGCCACACCGATTCCTGGCAGCGATGGATGAACGGCTCGACGCCGTACTCCTCGATCTGCGCTTTGGAATGGATGCCGAGGGCCTTGCAGACCTCCACCTCGACCGGCAAGCCGTGCGTGTCCCAGCCACCTTTTCGCTCGCAGAGTCTCCCGCGCATCGTCTGGTAGCGCGGATAGAGGTCCTTGATCGTGCGTGTGAGGCAGTGCCCCGGATGGGGCATGCCGTTGGCGGTCGGGGGGCCCTCGAAGAATACGAACCGCTCCGCCCCGGCACGCTGCTCGAGCGATTTCCGGTAGATCTGAGCCTCCCGCCAGAAGGCGAGGATCTCGGTCTCGTTCTTCGGAAAGTCGGGTTTGCCGCGGACGGGGTCGAACATGGGAGAAGGGGCTTCGGGGGGCGGGGATGGCGGGGGCTTGGAAGCGGGGGGCGGCAGACCGAACGGTGGACTTCACAACTCGACGGTTCGGCCGGTCTTGAAGGCTTCGTCGGCGGCGAGGACGATCCGCAGGCTGTTGACCGCATCCTCCATGTGGGCGGTGAGGTCGCGATCGTGGAGGATCGCGTCGAGAAACACCTCCTGCTCACGAAGGCAGAGGCCGTCGTGGTCCGGCTCGTCGTGGCAGTCGATGAGTTCGTCGCGCCGGGCGAACGTCCCGTCGGCCTTCGTCTCCGAGTGGTGGAGCTTGAGGAGCGCAGCCTTCGAGTGGGCGTTGACGTCGTCGCTGGCGGCGTCCCCCTCCTTCGTGCCGACGATACTCACGCACCCCTTCGGGCCGATGACGTCCTTCACGAAGTAGGCCACCTCACTCATCATCGGGCCCCAGCCCGCCTCGTACCACCCGACGGAGCCATCGGCGAAGGTCACCTGGAGCTGACCGTAGTTGTACATCCCCGGCACGAGCTCATCGGTGAGCCGGGCACCGATCGCCGAGACGCGGACCGGCTTCGAGCCGGTCATCAGGCACATCACATCGACGTAGTGAACCCCGCAATCGACGATCGGCGACATCGAGTTCATCAGCTGCTTGTGGGTCTTCCACTGCTCGGCCGACGACTGCTGATTGAGGTTCATCCGCATCACGAGCGGCTTCCCGAGGGTCTTGGCCGTCTCGATGAACTTCGTCCAGGTCGGGTGGACGCGGAGGACGTAGCCGATGACGAGCTTCTTCCCCGCCTGCTTCGCCAGATCGACAACCTCCCGGGCCTCGGCGACGGTGTTGGCCAGCGGCTTTTCGAGGAACACGTGGCACCCGGCGGCGAAGGCCTTGCGGGCGTAGTCGGCATGGGTGTCGGGGTAGGTGTTGATCGAGACCGCGTCGGGCTTCGTGGCGGCGAGGGCCTCTTCGTAGTTCGCGAACTGCGGATAGTCGGTGCCGAGGGCGCCCAGGAGCGCCTGCCGCGACTTCTGACCGCGCGACACGACGCCGACGATCTCGAAACCGTCGAGCGACTGATAGGCCTTGGCGTGGGAGGTGCCCATGTGGCCGCAGCCGACGACGAGGATCCGGAGGGGACGGGACATGATGGGGATTCCTGGGGAAGGGGCTCGCAGGCCCCGGGGGGTGGGACGGGATGGCCGGGGAACGGGAGCCGCAGCGACCGTGGGTCAGCCGCGGGCCTCCCCGGCACGGCGGACGGCCGACGTGACCAGCGCCCGGAGCTTCGGCTCGGCGGCCCTGGCCACGCCGAGGATCTTCTCCACCGTCGCGACCTCGAGGTGATCGGGGAGACACATGTCGGTGATCACGGAGATCCCCAGCACGCGCAGGCCCGCGTGGACGGCGACGATCACCTCCGGCACCGTCGACATGCCGACGACATCGGCGCCGATGGCGCGGAGGAAACGGTATTCGGCCCGCGTCTCGAGATTCGGGCCGGTGACGGCGACGTAGACGCCGCGGTGGGCGACGAAGTCCTCGTGCCGCGCGATGGCCAGCGCCTCGTCGATCAGCTCCGGCGTGTAGGGGGCCGACATGTCCGGGAAGCGCGATCCGAGCCGGTCGTCGTTGATGCCGACGAGCGGGTTGTCGTTCATGAGGTTGATGTGGTCGTCGATGATCATGATGTCGCCGGTGCGGAAGTGCGGGTTGAGCCCGCCACAGGCGTTGGTCACGATCAAGAGACTGGCGCCGAGACGCTCGAGGACCCTGACGGGGAACGTGATCTGCGCGAGCGGATAGCCTTCGTAGGCATGCATCCGCCCCTCCATGACGATCACCGGGACGCCGTCGAGCTGGCCGCAGACGAGCTGGCCGGCGTGTCCTGTGGCCGTCGAGCGGGCGAAGTGGGGGATCTCGGCGTAGGGGATCACGACCTGCCCGGTGATCGCAGCGGTCACACCGCCGAGCCCGCTGCCGAGGATGATTCCCACGGCCGGTTGGTGATGGAAGCGTGCCTGGATCGCGGCAACGGCCTCGGTGATCTTGTCGTACTGGTCGAGCATGCTCTCCCCGCCTCGCTGTCGCCTGAACTCGGGCCCGGGGTCAGGCGCGACCGACGAGGGCGCGAAACTCCGGGCGCTCGCGGATCGACGCCAGGTCGGGATCGACCTCCATGTGGGCGACGTCGTCGTAGCCCAGCCGGAATGCCTCCCCGAGGCAGGCAATCGCCTCGTCGGGAAGTCCGGCCATGGCCAGCGAGCAGGCCAGATTGTAGCGGGCGAGGAAATCCGCTGGCAGACGGGCGACGAGCCGCCGGTCGAGTTCGAGCGCCCGCTCGTGAAGCCCGCGGCGGGAAGCAAGTTCCCCCAGCACCCGCAGAACGTCGATCGAGTCGGGGCTCCGGGCGAGGATCCGTTCGAAGAAGTCGATGTCGAAATCGAGCTGGTTGAGGCGGCCGAACCAGGGGAGCGAAGACGCCGGTGACCATCCCGCAGGCGGCGCAGGCCGCCTCTTGGAACGACGCGGCGGTTGCGACGCGGCATCGCCGGCCGGATCATCCGCGCCTGGGGTATCAGCGGGAGCGGACAAGGAACGGCCAAAGCGGTGAGGATATGGGACTGGGGAACGGCGCCGGACGGTGGCACGCTGCCGAATACGGATCGGTGCCGACCGACGTCACTTCCGCTTCGAAGGCCCCTTCGCGGGCGGCGGCGGCGGCTCGTTCTCTTCCGGGTGATCCCAGTCGGGATCGTTCTCCTCCTCCTCGAAGTCGTCGTCGAACTCGTCGTCGAAGTCGTCGAAGCTCGATTCCTCCTCGGGCAGGGGCTGGGCGGTGATGTCCTCCTCGTCCCCGAGATCATCCTCGGAGTCTTCGGAATCATCCCCCTTCATCACCGCGCCCGACCGTGGCCACACCCGCGCTCCAGGAAAAGCGGATGGCAACGCCGTCGCCCCGAACAAGGTGGGAACGACCGGCAGGGGGAGGGGCGGGAAGGCGATCATGGGGCGGCTGACTTCGGGGGGAGCGGGAAGCGGAGGGGGGAGAATCGATCGGAAAGCCCCTTGAGAGAACCCTCTCGTCGGGGGCGCGTCAAGACGCGTCGGCGAGGCCGACGGCATCCTGGCGAAAAACCGGTCACGGGCAAAGGCGGGGACGGGAAACGGTGGCGACCGGAGCGGGAAAAATGCCCCGAACGCGTCAGGTGTGGTAGTCGGCGTTGAGGTGGACGTATTCCGCGGTGAGGTCGCTGGAGTAGAACCGGATCGACTCGTTCCCGAAGCCCATGTCGAGCTCGATGAGCGTCTCGCGAGCGGCCTTGATCGACTCCGAGACCGCATCGCCGTCGAACTCGACCGGCGCCCCGTCACGGAACAGGAGGGTGCCGTTGAGGCGGAGGACCATCTTCTCCGGGTCGAAGACGACGCCCGAATAGCCCGCCGCCGAGACGATCCGGCCCCAGTTGGGATCAGCCCCGCAGATCGCCGTCTTCACCAGCGGGCTGTCGGCGATCGTCCGGGCGATCTGGCGGGCCTGATCGCGGGTCGGGCACCCCCGCACCTCGATGCGGAGGACGTGGGTCGCCCCCTCGCCGTCGTCGGCGATCTCGCGGGCGAGCGTATCGCAGGCGTCGAGGAGAGCGCGGCCGAAGGCCTCGAGATCGGCGCCTTTGAGCCGCTTTCCCCCGGCGGCGCCGTTGGCGACGAGGAGCACCGTGTCGTTGGTGCTCGTGTGGCCATCGACGCTGACGCAATTGAAGGTCTGCTCGGCGGCCTCGCCGAGGAGCTGCTGGGCGTCGCGCGGGTCGAGGTCGGCGTCGGTGAGGATCACGCCGAGCATCGTTGCCAGCTTCGGCCCCACCATCGCCGCCCCCTTCGCCATGCCGAAGAGCGTGTAGGGAGTGCCGCCCGCGGTGAAGCTCGAGCCGGCGAGCTTCGGTCGGGT
>JBIIQL010000212.1:0-6355 GCA_044342095.1 Pirellulales bacterium | reverse complement strand
GTGGCGACGAACGTCCCCGCGGCCCGTCATCCGTTCCCGACGTTTCACGAGGAATATGTCCGCCTCCGTGGCGAGCCGTTCGCTCCCCCGACGGCGCTGCCGCTGCTCCTCGGCGGGATGCCGCCGCAAGCCCTGGCGTTCCTCGAGCGCTCGCTCGCCGAGGCCCGTGCGGCGGGCGGGGCGTGAGGCGCCCCCATGAACCGTCGCGCCATCCTCGTTCTCGGCATGCATCGCAGCGGCACTTCGGCGCTGACGAGGATCATCGGCCATCTCGGCGCGAGCCTTCCCATCGATCCGATGCCCGAGACGGCCGACAACCCGTGCGGCTATTGGGAATCCCGATCGGTCGCCAGGTTCAACAACCGTCTCCTCGAATCGGCCGGGACCCGCTGGAGCGACGATGCCCCGCTTTGCGACGCGTGGTTTGCCGACCCTGCCCGGGCGGCCGACGACGCCGAAGCGGCGGCGCTCCTCGCCGCGGCCTTCGGTGAAGCGACGCTCCTGGTCCTCAAGGATCCACGGGTCTGCCGCCTCCTGCCGTTCTGGAGCAACGTCCTCGCCCGCGCTTCGATCGAGCCGTATGCCCTCCTGGCCCTGCGCGATCCCTTGGAGGTGGCCCGCTCCCTCCAGGCCCGCCTCGGCGATGCGTCGTTCCGGCCGGCGGCGGTGGCTGCGGTCGAGCGCGGTCTTCTCCTCTGGCTGCGCTACGTCCTCGATGCCGAGGCCCGGTCGCGCGGCATGCCCCGAAGCGTGATCGACTATGCCGCGCTGATCGCCGATTGGCGCTCGGCGGTGCGTGGGCTCGTCGAAGGCGTGCCGCTGCCGACGATCACGTTCGAGGGGGCCACCGCGATCGACGGCTTCCTGTCGCCGGGGCTACGCCGGCAGCGTGGCCCGGCCGCGGACGACAACGGCACGGCGGCGGTCGTCGAGGCTCTGCGGCGGATCGGCGCGGACGTGATCCGGGCTGTGGAGCCGGGCGTCGAACAGGCCGCGGCGCAGCACCGGCTCGACGCCCTCTCCTGCTCCTACGATCGGCTGTCGACGGCTTCCGCGCCCTTCCGGCAGGGGCCTGCCGCGACCACGGTTCGCGATCCCTGGGCCGAGCGAATCCTCACGGAGCTTGCCGCCCTGCCGCCGGCCAGCCCGCCGCCTCCGCCGGGCAGCCGGGTGCTCTTTCTTTCGGGAGCCCCGCGGAGTGCAGGGCATGTCTACCGGGTGGAGCATGCCGTCGCCGCCCTCGCCGCGGAGGGGTGGCGGGCTTCGTGGTTGCCGCTCGACGATGCCGGTGTGCCGGCCGCCGTCGGAGAGGCCGATCTCGTCACGGTCTTCCGGGCCACGTGGGGAGAGCCGCTCGCCGAGGTGCGGAAGCACTGCCGCGCTCGGGGCATCCCGCTCGTCCACGACATCGACGATCTCGTGTTCGATCCGGCCGTGATCACCGCCGGTCAGATCGCCTTCATCGACCGGCTCCCTGAGGATCGCCGGCAGCGCTGGCTCGCCGACGCGGCGCTCCACCGCCGGGCCCTCGCCGAGAGTGATGCCTGCGTCGTGACGACGCCGGGCCTGGCCGTGGCGGCCGCGGCGGTCTCGCCGCTGGTCCATGTCCTCCCCAACGGGCTCTCTCCCGCGATGCTCGCCGCGGCTGACGACGCCCGTTCGGGGGCGAAGCCTTCGGCGGTTGATGGGCGGCTCCGCGTCGGCTTCGCCAGCGGCACGCCGACGCACCACCGTGACTTCGCCACCATTGCCCCGGCGCTCGTCGGGCTCTTGGCCCGCCGGGGGGACTTCGATCTGGTCATCGTCGGCCATTTCGACCTCGCCGCCGTCCCCGAACTTGCCCCGTACGCAGCCCGGATCGAGATCCGCCCGGCGGTATCGCTCCTCGGGCTCCATGCCGAGGTGGCTCGGTTCGACGTCAATCTCGCTCCGCTCGAGACAGGCAATCCGTTCTGCGAGGCGAAGAGCCCGATCCGCTGCACGACCGCGGCGCTCGTTGCCGTGCCGAGCGTCGTCGCGGCGACGGAGCCCCTGGAGGCCGCCGTCATCGACGGGGAGACAGGCCTCGTGGCCCGTTCGATCGACGATTGGGAGACGATGATCGCGCGGCTTCTCGACGAGCCGGCTGGCCGAACAGCGTTCGGGGCGGCGGCCCGGATCGACGTCATCGCCCGCTTCGGCCCCGACGCGATCCGCGACCGCGCCGGGCGGGTGTACGCGGCGATCCTGGCCGACCACAGCCACCCGATTCCCGAGTGCTTCGCCCCCCCTGCCTGAGCCTCAGGCGGCGCGGCGGGACGGCGGGGCGACCCGGACCGGCTGACGGGCAGGGCTCTGCCCGGGGCTGAAGAGCGTCAGCTCGAGGATCTTTGCCAGGCTTGCCTGGCTTCCCACGACGGACGATCCGTCGGGGAGCGTGATCCGGAGGGCAGCGGCGGGACGGGCTGCTTTCTTGGTGGCCATGCGGTCTCCTTCACGGGGTGCGTGTTCGAGGTGCTGGGCCGATGGAGCGGGGGGCGGACGCTGCCGCCGATCCCGTTGCCGATGGGTGGTATCGGCAAACGGGGGCCTTGGGGAAGAACCCGATTCCGCCGCCTGGAACAATTTTTCCAACCCGACCGGATGGGAGGGGCCCTCCCGGCATCGGTTCCGTGGCCGAAGTACGCTTCCTTGTCAGGAAACCATCGTAGGGAGGGGGCCCGAGAGCCCCGGGGCAGGCATGAGCACGACGAGCCGATTGGGGAGTGCGGTGATCGCCGCGCTTCTGGGGATGCTGATGTTCCTCCTCGGGATCGGGGGGATCACGACGCTCATGCTTTCCAACGAGCGCGCCATGCTTGCGGCACAGGAGCGGCGCTTCCGCTCCTATCTTCTCGCCGACGAATTGCGGCAGAGCTCCGACGACCTCACGCGCCTGGCGAGGACGTACGTCGTCACCGCGGACCCCCGTTTCCGGACGCAGTACGGGAGCGTCCTCGAGATCCGCAACGGCAAGCGGCCGCGGCCGGTCTCGCCGGAGCGGATCTACTGGGACTCCATGGCCGTCGACGGCGTGAAGCCCAGGCCCGACGGCGCCGCGGCGCCCCTGCGGGATCTGATGCAGGCCGAGGGATTCACGACCGACGAGTTCGAGCTTCTCCGAGAATCGCAGGCCAACTCCGACGGGCTGGTGACGCTCGAGAACGAAGCGATGAACGCCGTCGCGGCCGCGGCCACGACGCCGCCTGCAGCCGCGGTGGAACCCGCCCCGGCGGATGGCGCCCCATCGACGCCGATCCTGCAGATGCACGGCGCCGACTACCATCGGGAGAAGGCCCGGATCATGGCGCCGATCGATCGCTTCTTCGGGCTCGTCGAGCAGCGCACCGCCGACGAAGTCCGGAAACATGTCGATCGATCACAGTTGCTGTTCCGTTGCCTCCTCGGCCTCATCGGGCTGGCGTTCGCCGCGGTGGTGGCAGTGGGCGTGGCGATTTTCCGCACCGTCATCGGCCCGGTGAACGGGGCGGCCGGTGTGCTGGCCGTCGCCAGCCATGATCTCGAAGGGGTCTCGACGCAACTCGCCTCGGCCAGCCAAGAGCTCGCGGAGCGCTCGAGCGAGCAGGCCGCGGCCCTCGAGGAGACGGCATCGGCCACGACCAACGTCGCCGCCCTGACCCGGGAAACGGCTGCCGGAGCGCGCCGGGCCGATCAACTTGCCATCGAGGCGCGCGCCGCGGTCGCCGAGGCGGGAGGAGCGATCGACTCCCTCTCCGCGTCGATCTCTACCATCGCGACGACGGCCCACTCGACCTCGAAGATCGTCAAGTCGATCGACGAGATCGCGTTCCAGACGAATCTCCTCGCCCTCAACGCAGCCGTCGAAGCGGCGCGGGCCGGCAGCGCCGGGGAGGGGTTTGCCGTCGTCTCGACCGAAGTGAGGAATCTGGCGCAGCGGGCCGCCGCCGCTGCGCGCGACACCGCCAGCCGGATCGAGGAGGTGATCGCCTCGGTGCGCGAGGGGGAACGTCTCGCCGGGCGGACACGGAGCTGTTCGGGTTTGGCGGCCGAGAAGGTCGGCCACATCGCCAGCGAAGTGGGGCGGATCGTCGTCGCCGCCGAGGAGCAGGCTCGCGCCATCGAGCAGGTCAACGGGAAGGTGGTGGAGATGGAGAGGGTGGTGCAGGAGAACGCCGCCGGCGCGGAACGGACGGCGCAGGCCGCCGAGGAGGTCAGGCTCCGGGCGGACGACGTCCAGGGCTCGGTGGAGGGGCTCGTCCGGCTCGTCGGCACCGGCATGCAGGGGTGATTCACCGGCAGAGCCGCGGGCCCCGAGAAGAGGGAATCGCCGGACGGGAGGGGGCGCAGGGGCTGCGGGCCAGTTGCGACCGGCGGCGCGGCGCGGCTATCCTCTTGACCGACCGGGGGGCGGCTGATCGTGTCGTGTCGTCAGCCGGCCGCTCCCTGTTCCGACAGGCAGGTGTGCGAATCCCGCCACCGCCGTCCCTGTGCCGTCCTCATTTTTCTCGGAGTGACTTCCATGCCCCGCCGTCGTTCGCCGCGTCTCGCTCCCTCCCGCCGCGAGTTCCTCGCAGCCTCCGCGGCCACAGCCGCCGTGTCGGCCGGGTATTTCGTCGCTCCCGAGGTTCGTGCTCAGGGCACGAAGGGGGCCAATGAGGAGATCCGCTTCGCCTGTGTCGGCGTCGGCGGCAAGGGGCAGAGCGATTCGGCCGACGCCGGCCGCTCGGGGAAGGTCGTCGCGGTCGCCGACGTCGATTCCAATCAGCTCAAGCGGGCCGAGGGGGCCTTCGAGGGGACGAAGACCTACTCCGACTTCCGCAAGATGCTCGAGGAGATGCGGAAGGAGATCGACGCCGTCACCGTCAGCACCCCCGACCACACCCACGTCATGGCCGCCATCACGGCGATGATCCTCGGCAAGGCCTGCTTCTGCCAGAAGCCGCTCACGAAGTCGATCGCCGAGGCCCGGTTGATGGGCGAGATCGCCCGCAGCCAGAAGGTGGCGACGCAGATGGGCAACCAGGGAACGGCCTCCAACTCGCTCCGCCAGACGGCGGCCTTCATCAAGGGGGGCAACCTCGGGCGCGTCAAGGAACTCCACGTCTGGACCAACCGGCCGGTGTGGCCGCAGGGGGGCGGGCGTCCCGCTGAGGCTCCGGTTCCGGAGAACCTCAACTGGGACGTGTGGCTCGGCCCCGCCGCCGTCCGTCCTTACGCCGCCGGCTACCACCCGTTCTCGTGGCGCGGCTTCTGGGACTTCGGCACCGGTGCCTTGGGTGACATGGCCTGCCACACGTTCAACATGCCGTTCATGGCCCTCAATCTCCGCGATCCCGCGAGCGTCCAGGCGCTCACCAGCGGCCACAACAAGGAGACCTACCCGAAGTGGTCGATCATCGATTTCGACTTCCCGAAGCTCGGCGACCGTGAGTCGGTGAAGGTGAAGTGGTATGACGGCGGCAAGCTCCCCGATCAGTCGCTGTTCGCCGGCTACAAGGGGGACGTGGAGAAGAACGACGAGGGCAAGGAAGTCGAGAAGCCCTTCAAGACCGCCTCGAGCGGGATCCTCGTCGTCGGCGACAAGGACACGCTCTACGCCCCGGGCGATTACTGCGAGAACGGTTTCAAGCTCAAGAGCGGCTCGGCCCCGGCCGAGGTGAAGTACACCCAGTCGCCGGGCCACTTCGAGGAGTGGGTCAACGCCATCCGTGGCGGCCCGCAGGCGGTGTCGAACTTCCCCGACTACGCCGGCCCGCTCACCGAGACGATCCTGTTGGGCAATCTCGCCGTCTGGGCGGCCGATGGCGCCGAGGTCATGGGCAAGAAGATCGAGTGGGATGCCGCGAAGATGGTCGCCAAGAATGCCCCGGAAGTCGATCAGGTCATTCGGCCGACGGCTCGTGATGGCTGGAAGGTGCTGCGGACCGGCGGCGCCTGATCGGGCCCGCTGCGGCCACGGCCGCCACGGCAACGGTTTCATCGGCACCCTGTTCCCGGCCGCACCGGTCGGGAACAGGGTGCTTTTTTTCCCCCGGTGACGTCCTTCCCGAGGGGCAGGGTACGATTCTGGGAGCGTGAGCTCCGTCGGAAAAGGCAGCAGGAGGGGTGTGATGCGCAGGCTTCAGGTGGCGGTGGCGGTGGCAATGGTCCTCGTGCTCTCCGGATTCTCTCCGGCCCGGGCCCTCGAGCCGCTCCCGGCCGAGGTCAAGGCCGTCGAGATGGTGAAGGCCCGCGGCGGGGCGGTCGAGTACGGCGCCGAGGGGAAGGTGACGAAGGTCGATCTCTCCGATCGTCCGGCCACCGACGCCGACATCCTCCTCCTCCAGTCGCTTCCGGGCCTGGAGTCGCTCGAGTT
>JBIIQL010000211.1:0-6361 GCA_044342095.1 Pirellulales bacterium | reverse complement strand
CGCGGCAGTCGGAACCAAGGGACTCACCGCGGGGCACTTCGGGGCCGTGCTCGTCGCCGGCGGGCAGGGCTCGCGCCTGGGATGCAACGGACCGAAGGGGGTCGTGCCGGTCGGACCGCTCTCCGGGGCGACGCTCTTCGACCTCCTCCTCGGCAAACTCCGCGGGATCGCCAAGCGATACGGTCGTTCGGTGCCGCTGGCGATCATGACCAGCTCGGCCACCGATGCCGACACGCGGGCATGGCTCGCCGACCACGATCACGGCGGCCTCGACCCCGCCCACGTTCTCGTCTTCCGCCAGCGCGACCTGCCGGCGGTGGACGACGTCGGCGGCAATCTCCTTCTCGACGCCCCCGACCGTCTCGCCATGGCACCCGATGGTCACGGCGGCATGCTGCCGGCCCTCGTGGCGGCCGGTGGGCTCGATTGGTTTGCCGACCGCGGCTGCCGGCACGTGACGACGTTTCAGGTCGATAATCCGCTCACGATGCCGCTCCACCCGGAGTTCCTCGGCCACCACCTCATCCACGACGCGGAGTTCTCCACGCAGGTGGTGCTCAAGCGCGAGCCCGGCGAGCGCGTCGGCGTCGTCGCCAGCGACGGCGAGCGCACGTTCGTGGTCGAATACAGCGATCTCCCGGCAGGCTTGGCCGCCGAGCGCGGCCCCGGCGATCGGCTCCGATTCCACGCCGGAAGCATCGCCGTCCACGCCTTCGCCCTCGACTTCCTCCGTCGGGCATCCGCCGCCCCCGATCCCCTTCCCCTCCATGTCGCCCACAAGGCCGTGCCGTTTCTCGATGACTCCGGCGCACGCGTGACGCCACGGACCCCCAACGCGGTCAAGTTCGAGCGATTCATCTTCGATCTCATGCCGCTGGCAAGGCGCGTGTGCCTGGTCGAGATCGATCCTGCCGAGGGCTTCGCCCCCCTCAAGAACCCGCCGGGGGCCGCCGCCGACACCCTGGCGCATGTCCAGGCCGCGCTCGACGCACACGCCCGCCGCATCCTCCATCGGGCCGGCGTGGTCGTGGCGGAAGGGGTCGGGGTGGAATTGGCCCCGTGGATTCTCGATGAAGCCGACCTCGTTGCAGTGATCCCCCCGGGCTCGAGCATCGAGCAGCCGACGGTCATCGGCGCGGGCGGCTGACCGGTCGCCACCAAAACCCCTGTTGCCCGCCGCCCACCTTTCCGGCGACATTCCTCCGAGGACCGCAGCGCCCCGCTCAGCCCCATCGCCCGACAGGACCCCACGATGCTCCACGCGATCGTCATGGCCGGAGGATCCGGCACCCGATTCTGGCCCGCCAGCCGCGCCGCCCTCCCGAAACAACTCCTTCCCCTGGCCGGAGCGACGACGCTCCTCGAGGACACCGTCGCCCGGCTCGAGGCGCTCGTGCCGCCGGAGAGGCTTTTGATCGTCACGTCGGCCCGCCTTCTCCCCGCCGTCCGCCACCAACTCCCGGCCGTTCCCGAAGCGGGGCTCGTGGGGGAGCCGTGCAAGCGAGACACCGCGCCGTGCATCGGTCTGGCCGCGCTCCTCGTTTCCCGCCACGACCCCGACGCGATCATGGCGGTGATGCCATCCGACCACTGCATCACCCCTGCGGCGTCGTTCCGCGCCGCGATCCGCCAGGCCGAGGCCCTCGTCCTCGAGGCTCCCGGAAGGCTCGTCACCTTCGGGATCCGCCCGACCTATCCCGCGGAGGGCTTCGGCTACATCCAGGAAGGCGATCCGATCCCGTGTCCCGCCGCGCGGGCCGGCGGGGAGCAGGCCACCGCCCCGGTCCATCGCGTGGCGAGATTCAAGGAGAAGCCGCCGGCGAGCGTCGCCCGCGAGTACGTCGCGGCCGGCAACTATCTCTGGAATGCCGGCATCTTCGTCTGGAAGGCGGCGACGATCATCGAGGCTCTCCGCCGGCAGCAGCCGGAATGCCTCGCCCACCTCGAGCGGATCGCCGCCGCCTGGGACGGCCCCGACCGTGACCGCGTGTTCGCCGAGGAGTTTGCCGCCATCAAGGGGATCTCGATCGACTACGCCGTCCTCGAGCATGCCGAGGACGTGGCCGTCATCGAGGCCCCCTTCACGTGGGACGACCTCGGCGGATGGTCGGCCGTCGCCCGCCAGCGCGGCGGCGATACCGACGGCAACACGGTCATCGGCCGACACCTCGGCATCGAGACGGTGCGGACGATCGTCAGCTCCGGCGGGGATCATCTGGTCGTCACGATGGGGCTGGAGGATATGCTGGTGGTACACACCCCCGACGCCACGCTCGTCGCCGCCCGATCGCACGAAGAGGCGGTCCGCCGGGTCGTCGCGGAATTGGAGAAACGGGGCTGGAGTGAGTTCCTGTGACGGTCCTGTTCCCTCTCATTCGACGAGAGACTTCGCTGACGACCCGAGGAATGGCGATGCGAATTGGCACTCCCCCGGATTCGTCCGCCTCCCGGATCGCGGCGTGGTCTGTGCTTTTTGCGGCGCTGGTGATGCTGGCAGGCAGGAATCTGCCTGCCGACGAGACTGCCGTGGCCGACGATCGTGGCCAAGGTGCCGACCCATGGGTCGAGCGGATGCGCCGCGCTGCCGAGGCGATGGAGTGGTCCGACGAACTGGTCCGGCACGAGTGGAGGATCCAGCGGCGGCCGGGAAGTGACGCGGCCCGCGTTCTCGATCCCGGCGATCGGGTCGTGCACTCCGGTTCGGCGGCGGCCTGCCGGGAGCATTTCGATTCGCTCGAAGCCTCCGGCCAGATCCCTCCAGTCGACGGCCCGACGGTGATCCTCCTCCACGGACTCGGTGAGGGGCGTGGGTCGATGCGCCCGCTGGCCAACTATCTCCGGGAGCATCACGAAGCCACGGTGCTGACGTTCGGCTACGCCAGTCCACGGGCGGGGGTCGACGACCACGCCAGGGCGCTCGGCAGCGTGATCGCGGGTCTCAACGGGGCCAATCGGATCAGCCTCGTCGGCCACAGCCTCGGCAACATTGTCGTCCGGCGGTGGATGGCCGACGCACCGGCCGCCGATCTCGACCGGATCGAGCGGATGGTGATGCTCGGGGCTCCGAATCAGGGATCCGATCTGGCCCGGAGAGTATCGCAGGTGTGGCTCCTGTCGAGGCTCTCGACCGGAGCGGCCCGGGAGATGGTTCTCGATTGGCCGCGGATCGCGCGGAATCTCGTCGTTCCTCCCTGCCCCTTCGGGATCATCGCCGGCGGCACCGGCGACGCCGAGGGCTACAGCCCGATGCTCGAAGGGGATGACGACGCCGTCGTGAGGGTCGAGGAGACCAGGCTCGACGGAGCAGATGATTTCGTCCTCCTTCCCGTTCGGCATGCCTTCATGATGCGTGATCCGGCAGTCCAGGAAGCGACCGCGTCGTTCCTCAAGGGGGGGCGTTTCGGAGCGACGACCACCGATCCCTCGGCAGCGGCCGGGGAACGATGAGCGGCACTCGACGCTCCACCCCGGTGCCGATCCCCGCTGGCCGCGTCGCTGCGGTCGACTACGGCCGCAAGCGGATGGGAATCGCGATCTGCGACGCGGAGCGGATCATCGCCAGCCCCTGGCCGATGCGTCAGCCAACCGGCGACGAAAAAGCCGAAGCTGCTTTCTTTCGGCGCCTCGTCACCGAGGAAGCGATCGTCGGCTTCGTCGTCGGCCTGCCGGTCCACGCTGACGGCAGCGACAGCAAGATGTCGGTCGAGGTCGAACGGTTCGCCGTCTGGCTCGGCGAGACGACGGCCCGACCGGTGGCCTTTCAGGACGAGCGTTACACCTCGGTCGAGGCCGCCGGGATGCTCGCCGGCCTCGGGCTCTCCCGCGGCAAGAAGAAGGCGCGGGCCGATTCGATCGCGGCCCACATCATCCTTACCGCCTGGATGGAGGCGCACGCGTCCCCACGGCCGGGAAATGGCACGGCGCCAGCCGAGATGCCGCAGCGCCCCGGAGCCCTCGACGGATGACCTCGCTCCCAGCCCCGACACCATTGTCTGCCCCGCGCCGTCTCATCGTCGGATGCGGTTATCTCGGCGAGCGGCTCGCGGCGCGGTGGCTGGCGGACGGATCGCGCGTCTGGGGGCTGGTGCGGACGCCCGGGCGGGTGACGAGGCTCGCCGCCGCCGGGGTCGAGGCCATCATCGCCGACGTCGCCTCCACCGAGCCGCTCCCGCCGTTGCCGGAGGTCGACACCGTCGTGTGGTCGGTCGGCTTCGATCGCTCGGCCGGCCATGGCTACCGCGACGTCCATGTCGTGGGATTCGGCCGCCTCCTCGAAGCACTGCCGGGAAAGCCGCGCGTGATCTTCGTCAGTTCCACCGGCGTTTGGGGGCGCCTCGATGGCCTCTCTGTCGACGAGGCGACGCCTCCGCATCCCGACCGCGAGGCGGGGCGTGTGCTCCTCGAGGCCGAGGCCCTCCTCCGAGGCCACCGGCTCGGCCCCGGCACCGCGCTGCGGTTGGCGGGGATCTACGGACCGGGACGCCTGCCACGCGTCGACGATCTCCGCAGCGGTGCGGCGCTGGCGGCCGATCCCGACAGTTGGCTGAACCTCATCCACGTCGATGATGCCGCGGCGGTCGTGATGGCCGTCGCCGATCACGCCAGGCCGGGCCCGCTCTACGTCGTCTCCGATGGGCATCCGGTGCGCCGTCGGGAGTTCTATGCCCGTCTTGCGAGCCTTACCGGAAGCCCTCCGCCCCGGTGGATTCCCCCTCCCCCGGACGCCCGCGGGGGGGACAAGCAGGTCGATCCGCGCCGCCTGTTTGCCGAGATCGGACCGGCGCTCGCGCACCCCGACGCCCTCACCGCCCTCGCCGAAATCCCCGGTATGCTTTCGACCGGGTCGGACCGCCGTCCGAATATTCCTCCGCCGGCAAGCCCCCGATGAACCTCTCGCGCCGCTCCTTCATCCGTGCCAAGGGGGCGATGCTCGCCCTCCCCTTCCTCCCTTCGCTGGCGTCCGCCGACGGGCTTCCCCCTGAATCCGCGCAGCCGCGGAAGAAACTCGCGATCGTCTATCTTCCCAACGGCATCGTCCGCCGCTGCTTCTTTCCTGGGGAGGGGCATGTCGACGCCCCGGACTTCATCGGCGGCTTCGACGCCGACAAGCTCAAGAACGAGCGACGGATCAAAAACACTCCCGGTGTCCACCCCCTCGAACTGACGCCGACGCTCGAGCCCCTTGCAGACCACGTCGCCGATCTCACCCTCATCACCGGGCTCGACCGCAGCTACAAGGATGGCCAGGACGTCCACGCCCAAGGGGCGTCGTGCTATTTGACGAGCCTGTCTCCGGCGATGGCCGCCGAGCGGGGCATCGCCCATCCCAACGGCCGCACGCTCGATCAGGTGATCGGCGACGCGGTCGGTCACGCCACGATCTTCAACACCCTCGAGATCAGCTGCAACGGCTTCACCGCACCGAAGGAGCCGATCGAGTTCGACAACATCTCCTGGTACGGACCGGGGAGGATCGCCCCTTCGATCCGTGAGCCACAAAAGCTCTACGACCGGCTCTTCCTCCGCCAGGGATACCGCGATCATGTCGCCGACGTCACCGATCTGGTCCTCGCCGACGCTGGGTCGCTCGCCAGGCGGCTCGGCCGGGATGACCGGCGCACCCTCGACGATTTTCTCGAGATGATTCGCGGCATCGAACGCCGCATCGGAAAGATGGACCGGCTCCTCACCGAGGCCGACGTCCGTATCCCCACGCAAGAGATCCTGCCACGCGGCGAGTACATCCGCCTCCAGATGGACCTCATGCTGACCGCCTTCCGGATGGGGATCACCGATGTCTGCACCTTCATGATCGGCCCCGAGCGCTGGGACGCGACGCTCATGTACGAGGGGGTCTTCGACCAGCCGGTCCAGCACCACGAGATGACGCACAACCAGAAGGGAGAGGGCTTCAAGCAGCTCCAGAAGATCGACCGCTTCCATCTGGAGCAGTACGCCTACCTCATCCGGCGAATGAAGGAGATCCGGGAGTCCGACGGGCGGTCGCTCCTCGATCATTCGCTTCTCGCCTTCGGCGCGGGCCTCGGGGACGGCGCCACCCACCAGTTCTTCGATCTGCCAATGATCCTGGCCGGCACCGCCCAGGGAGAGGTTCGGCAGGGGCGATTCCTGCGGATGCCGAGCGGCACCCTCAACTCGAATCTCTGGCTCACGCTCGCCCGGGTGATGGGGCTCGAGATCGATTCGTTTTCCGACAGTACCGGTGTGATCTCCGAACTGTTGGCTTGAGCCGTGTGCCGCCGGCCGAAGCGGCGGGTGGGGGAGGCGGGCGATGGGCATCTTCAATCGAAACCGACCATCTCCCCGCGGCCTGCGGGCCTCGGGGACGACGATCGCTCTC
>JBIIQL010000210.1:0-6371 GCA_044342095.1 Pirellulales bacterium | reverse complement strand
CGACGGACTTCGGTCACCGGCTCGTTGTAGTCGCGTGGACGACTCCCATCCATGAGGGCCTCACGGAAGAGCGTGGAGCCGATGTCGGGCTGCGGATAGGGGTCGAAGCGGACGGCGCGACGTTGCTGCGTCCGGGCGTTGGAGGTGGTCTGGAGGGTCGGCTTTGCCAGCGACGCGCAGCCGCAGGCCCACGGCGTGACGCTGGCCAGGGCCAGAAGCGCAGCGGCGTTCGACAGGCTTCTCATCATGGGCACCCTCGGTGAATCGAGTCCCGGTCCGTCGGGGGGTGGGAGCATAGGGCCCACCCCGGACGGCGCCCTAGGGCGCTTTCGAAGGACGTTTTCCGGGGGAAAGACGGCCGCGACAGCCTTCGCCGCCCACCCCGGAGGTCACCCGAGGGTGACATGGAGGAGCTTCGTCGCCCCGGTGTCGGCGAGGTTCCGCAGCGTCTGCGGGCCGGCGTCAGCCGGGAGGAGGACGGTCCGCCCGGCCCCCAAGTCCGGCAGGCCCCAAGCCTCGTCGAACGCGACCCGGCCCCCCACGACGGCGAGGAGATGGCAGGCGTCGTCCCCTCCCACCGTCCAGGCAGCCTCAGGGGTGACCTCGTCGAAGGAAAAAAAGTCACACGTCGCGAGCCGGCGCACCCCGGATGCGGCGGTCGCATCGCGCGGAGATGGGTCGACCGGCCCGAATCGGGAGACGGCCTCGAGCCCCGCCTCGAGGTGGAGCGGCCGTGGCTTGCCGTCTGGGCCGGTGCGGTTCCAGTCGTGGAGGCGGTAGGTGACGTCGCTTGACTGCTGGATCTCGGCGACGACCAGCCCCGCGCCAATGGCGTGAACCGTCCCGGCCGGAATGAAGATGCAGTCCCCGGCCTTCGGCTCGACGACATGGAGGACCTCCTCGCAGCGGCCTTCGCGGAGGGCGGCGGCGAGCGTGTCGCGATCGACCCCTTCCTCGAGCCCAGCCCAGAGTCGGCTTCCAGGGGCGGCATCGATCACATACCAGGCCTCGGTCTTGCCCTTGTCGGGCGGGGTGAGGCGGGCGGCGCGGTCGTCGTCGGGGTGGACCTGGACAGAGAGATCGCGGCAAGCGTCGAGAAACTTGAACAGGAGCGGAAACGACGTCAGCCCCGCATGCCTGCCGAGGAGGGCCCGCCCATCGTGGGTCACCAGATCGCCGAGGGAGCGACCGGCCAGCGCCCCGGTGGCGACGACACTCTGGTCGTCTCGCCGGTCGACCACTTCCCACGACTCGGCGAAATCGTCACCCGCGGGGAGTTCCCGACCGAGGAGCGAGGCGAAGCGGCGGCCCCCCCACAGGTAGCGGCGATAGATGGGGTTGAAGAGCAGCGGGGGCAACACGGCGGGATCGACTCCTCGATTCAGGCTGGGAACGGCGATGCCAAGGCACGATCAGGAAGGGGCATAGGCCTCGAGGAGGCGTCCAATCCAAAAGCAGCAGACGCTCGCCAAGAGCATGACGAGCATCTGCCCGAGGGAGATGGCGTGCTGGAGTTCGAGGACGATCGCCAGGGCCGGGAGTGAAAGCCCGGCAAACTGGGCGAACCGACCGCACGTGCGCATCAGGTCAGCCATGGATGGACAGGCAGCATGAGGGCACCGGAGGGCGATCACCGCCAACGGTGGCAGCGACTTCCGGAGGGGCTCACCGCGGCTGGGCCGGCCGGGCGAACTCCCACGAGCCTGCTCCGACCGCCTCGCAGCGGCAGGAGAAATGTGGCAGGTGCTCGGCCAAGCGACAAGACTCGTAGCGGTCGAGGTTGGATCCGTTGAGTCCACAGAGGCGGATCAGGCCCCCTTCCCGCAGCATGAGCCGGGCAAGAACGTCGAGCCCCTCGAGGAGGCCGTCGTCGACCTGCTCGATCCCGTCGAGCTCCACGACCATCCGTTTGGCTCCATGCTCCCGGGCGACGTTCCACAGCGCGTGGCCGAGGTCGCCCCCCCGTCGCGGGGCATCTGTTTCGGGGGGAAAAAGCTTCACGAACAGCCAGTCCGGGCCGCGCTCGAGGCCGACGTCGTAGCGATCGATGTGGTGGTTCATGGAACGACCCTTCGGTGATGTGGCCGGTGAGATCCCCCTGAAACCCCGTCCGGGCCTTGGCCCATGCTCGGACGGGGAATCGTACGGGGGGAGGCAAGGCCCACCGGCCCGGATTGCGGTCCAAGCCCCCGCACCTTGCCGAAACCCTGCCGCTGGCCATACTTCCGGCAGGTTTTCCCGGTTTTTGTTTCCCGTTTTCCCGTTTTTTTTTGGAGGACACGCATGGGTCGGCACGGCGCGGTGACGTTCAAGGGCAATCCGCTCACGCTCGTTGGCGAGGAGGTCAAGGTGGGGGCTGCGGCGCCCGACTTCACCCTCACCGGTGATGCGATGCAGGACATCCGCAAGGCCGATCTCCTCGGCAAGCCGACGTTCATCAGCGTCGTCCCTTCGCTCGACACGCCTGTCTGCCAGGTGCAGACGAAGAAGTTCAACGAGACCCTCGCCAAACTCGGCGACAAGATCAACGCCCTCACCGTGAGCCTCGATCTCCCCTTCGCGATGAAGCGCTTCTGCGGCGCCGAGTCGATCACTTCGATGAAGGTCGGGAGCGACTACAAGGACCGTGAGTTCGGCAAGGCCTTCGGCCTCCTCATCGACGAACTCAAGATCCTCGCCCGCGCCGTCTATGTCCTCGACGCCAAGGGGCACGTCGTCTACGGCGAGCTCGTCAAGGAAGTGGCCAGCGAGCCGAACTACGACGCCGCCCTGGCGGCGATCGAGAAGCTCGTCTGACCGAGATTCCACCGGCAGCAACGAGAACGGCCGGCCGAAGGATTCGGCCGGCCGTTTTTTTCGTGGGAGCGACCGTCCGTCATCATTTCGAGAGCAGCCCCTCGATCGCCGTCTTCGCTGCGGCGAGGGCGTCGGCGAGTTTGTCGACGAGTTTTCCGCCGGCCTGGGCGAGGTCGGGCTTGCCGCCCCCCTTCCCTCCCACGATGCCGGCCGGGTCGCGGATCCAGGTGCCCGCCGACAGGCCCCGTTCCTCGAGCTCGCGGCTGATGCCGGCGACGAGGGTCACCTTCTCCCCGTCGGCCGAGCCGAGGAAGACCGCCACCGGGCTCGCCTTGCGGCGGAGCTGATCGATGCACTGCCGCATCGCCGCGACGTCGGCGCCGCCGGCGTTGACGACGACGATCCGGGTATCGCCGACGGTCGTGGCGGCGGCGATGAGATCATCGACGGCGAGCGTGGCCGCGGCGGCGACCGGCTTCGCTTTCTTGAGATCCTTGATCTCCTTGGCGAGAGCCGCGAGCCGCGTCGGGAGCTCCGCCACCGGGATGCGGAGCGTACCGGCAGCCTCGGCGAGCGTCCCTTCGGCGTGGCGGAAGCGTTCGAGGGCCTTGAGCCCCGTGATCGCGCTGACGCGGCGAGTACCGGCGGAGACACTCTCCTCGCCGGTGATCCGCACCTGGCCGATCTGGCCGCTGTTGCTGACGTGCGTGCCGCCGCAAAGCTCGCGGCTCACTTCACCCATGGATACCATCCGGACGACGTCGGGGTATTTCTCCCCGAAGAGCATCATCGCCCCTTCGTGACGGGCGTCGGCGAGCGGCAGGAGGCGCGCACCGACCGAGACGGCGGCGAGGACGTTGCGGTTGACCATCGACTCGATCAGGTCGAGCGTCTCCCGGCCGACGGCGCTTCCGTGGGAGAAGTCGAAGCGGAGCATGTCGGCATCGACCTTCGAGCCCTGCTGGACGGCGTGGCGGCCGAGGTGGTGCTGGAGGGCGGCGTGGATCAGGTGCGTGGCGGAGTGGGCCCGGCGGATCGCCGCACGCCGGTCTTCATCGACGTTTGCCGAGACGGTGGCCCCGAGATCGAGCGTGCCGCTTCGCAGGTGACCGACATGGAGCATGAAGCCCCCCTCACGCTGCGTGTCGAGGACCTCGAAGCGCCCCGCGTTCGGCCACTCGAGCCAGCCGATGTCGCCGACCTGTCCCCCCGATTCGCCGTAAAACGGCGTCCGGTCGAGGACGACGGTGACCGGCGCCGGGGAATCGTCGGCGGAAAGCGTGTCGCACAGCTGGCCACGGGCGATGATCCCGAGCACCTTCCCGTCGGCCGAGAGCGTGTCGTAGCCGAGGAACTCGGAGCCGTGCATCGTTTTCTTGAGCGCGTCGAGGGGGCCGGAGGTGAACACTTCCACCCGGTTGCCGGCGCCCGACACCTTGCCATGCTCGTCCATGGCGGCGCGGAAACCATCCCAATCGAAGCCGATGTTCCGCTCGGCGGCCAGCGTCTCGAGAAGCTCCGGGGGGAAGCCGTAGGTGGTGTAGAGGTCGGCCGCATCGGCCCCCCCCACCGTCGGCACGCCGGAGGATCCGAGGCCTGCAAATAGTGTCTTGATCCGCTGGAGGCCGTCATCGATCGTGGTCATGAACGACTCTTCCTCGCGCTTGATCACCGTGGCGACGCGTTCGACGCTCTCGGCGAGTTCTGGGTAGGGGCGGGCCATGAGGCTCGCCACCATGCCCGGGAGCTTGTGGAGGAACGGCTCCTTCATCCCCATCTGCCGGCCGTCGAGGACGGCGCGGCGGAGGAGACGCTTGACGACGTATTTCTCCTCGTTGTTGCCGGGGAGAACGTTCTCGTGGATCGCGAACGTGCAGGCGCGGACATGGTCGGCGATCCGGCGCATCCGTCGGCCGTCGTCGTCGGCCGGCACGTATTTCTTCGAGCAGACATCCCCCACCGCCTCGACGAGGGGCCGGAGGATGTCGATGTGGAAGTTGGAATCGACCCCTTGCAGCATGGCGCAGGTCCGCTCGAGCCCCATGCCGGTGTCGATGTTGCGGCTGGGGAGCGGGGAGAGATTGTCGGGGGGGGCGCCGTTGCGGTTGAACTGCGTGAACACGAGGTTCCAGATCTCGACGTCACTCCCGTCGGGCATCCGGTAGAAAATCTCGCTGCACGGGCCGCAGACGCCGTCGGGCCCCTGGCTGGGGGCACTTGCCGGCCAGAAGTTGTCGTCTTCGCCCAAGCGGCTGATCCTGCCGTGGGGCACGCCGATCTCGTCGGCCCAGATCCGGAAGGCCTCGTCGTCATCTTGGTAGACGGTGATCGAGAGCTTCTCGGGGGCGATGTTGAGCCAGCTCTTGGCCGTGAGGAACTCCCACGCCCAGTGGATCGCCTCGCGCTTGAAGTAGTCGCCGAAGCTGAAGTTGCCGAGCATCTCGAAGAACGTGTGGTGGCGGGCGGTCCGCCCCACGTTGTCGATGTCGCCGGTGCGGAGGCACTTCTGGCAGGTGGTCGCCTTCGTGAAGTCGAGCTTGCACTTGCCGAGGAAGTGATCCTTGAACTGGTTCATGCCGGCCGGCGTGAACAACACCGAGGGATCCCAGCGGGGCACGAGGACGTCACTGGGGCGGCGGACGCAGCCCTTCGATTCGAAGAACGCCAGATAGGCTTCCCGCAGTTCATCGGCCTTCATGTCGGCATCGGCTCCACGAACGAGGTTGAGGTCACAGAAGAAAGCAAAGGTTGGCTCGCCGGGGCAGTGGCAGGGCCTTCGGCAAACCGTTCGGCCGCCCCCGGGAAAGGGGACATGATACACGCCTCCGCTTCCTGGCCCACGCCGGTTTACCCGCCCGAAGTGGCCGAAACGGACCCCTCCGGAAACGACACCACCCACGAGTCGCCGCTTGGGTCGGCAACTCGTGGGTGGATCGGATCGCGTCGGCCCGCCACCCCGGTCGGAAGCGGCAGGGCGGACGCGGAGTGTGGAGGTCAGCGGAGGGGTGTCAACGCCCTGCCCCGCCGGCCGCTCGCTGCAGGGAGATCACTCGTCGCCGTCGCCTTCATCATCGTCGTCGGACGAGGCTGCGCCCCCCGCCTCGACGGTAATCACGGCATCCTTGCTGTCGAGGACCCGCTGGCGGATCTCGGCGGCCACTTCGGGATTGTCCTTGAGGAACTGCCGGGCCTTTTCTCGGCCCTGACCGAGGTGAACTTCACCGAAGCGGAGCCAGGTGCCGGTCTTGTCGATGAGCTTGGCGGCGACCGCGAGGTCGAGGATGTCCCCCTCCACGCTGATCCCGTTGGCATGCATCATGTCGAACTCGGCAATCCGGAACGGCGGGGCCACCTTGTTCTTCACCACCTTCACGCGCACCCGCTGGCCGACGACATCCTCACCGTCTTTGAGAGTGCCGATACGGCGGACGTCGACTCGGCACGAGGAATAGAACTTGAGGGCTCGGCCACCGGGAGTCGTCTCGGGGCTACCGAACATGACGCCGATCTTCTCGCGGATCTGGTTGATGAAGATCACGGTCGTCTTGCTCTTGGCGATGGCGCCGGTGAGCTTC
>JBIIQL010000209.1:0-6392 GCA_044342095.1 Pirellulales bacterium | reverse complement strand
TCGACAGGGCCGTCCCGCGACTCCCGGTCGCCGCCGCGGAGGTCGTCGTCGAACCGGCCGGCGGTTGGGGGGTGCGTGTGGCCCGCACGGACGCTGGGATCACGACGACGGAGACGTTCGCCGTCGCTCCCCCCGATGTCGTCGAGGTGATCGACGAAAAACTCTCCGCGCTGCCGGTGTTCAATCCCGCCGTTCCCGGGTGGGTGAAGGGGGCGGCGCTCGCGGACGTGACGGCGGCAGAGTGTACGGTGATCCGGGCCCTCGACCCCGACTCGCTCGTCGTCAAAGCAGCCCCCGGAGCGGAAGGAGCGGTCCTCGAGCGCGGACGCGATTGGGAGGCTGATTCCGAGTGGGGCACCGTGGGCCGTCTCGTCGGTGGCCGCATCGGAGAAGGGGAGCCGGTGTGGGCCAGCTACCGGGCCGCCCGGCGGCGGATCGATTCGATCGTCCGGCTGGCCGATGGCACGCTCGAACTCGTGGCTGGCACGCCGCAGATCGTGCTCTGTGAGCCTCCACTGCTCCCCTCCGGCGGCGAGCGGCTGGCGAATGTCTACCTTCCGGGGCGAATCGCGACCCTCTCGGGAGCGAACCTGTTCCCGATCCTCGAAGACCGCTGCCCGCCGCTTCCCCAGGACCAACCGCCCCAGGCCAAAACCAGGCTCCCCGAAACACTCCGTCGCCTCGAGTCGGGCGAGACTGTGAAAGTCCTCGCCTGGGGAGACAGCGTTACCACCTACGGCCGCTGGCAGTCGATGTTCGTCAAGCGTCTCGAAGCCCGCTATCCCCAGGCGAAGATCGAGTTGGTGACCGAGGCCTGGGGGGGACGCAACACCGGCAGCTACCTCGCCGAGCCCCCCGGCAGCGAGCACAACTACCGGGAGAAGGTGCTGGAGGCTCGCCCGCACCTGATCGTCTCCGAGTTCGTCAACGACGCCGGCATGGGCCCGGCGGACGTCGATCGGCAGTACGGCCGACTGCTCGCCGACTTCCGCGGCATCGGTGCCGAGTGGATCATCCTCACGCCCCACTACGTGATGCCGGAATGGATGGGGCCGGGGTTTCTCGAGCGTGGCCAGCGCGACATCGATGACGATCCGCGCCCCTATGTCGCCGGACTGAAGGCCTTCGTCGCCGCCCATCCGGAGCACGTGGCACTGGCCGATGCCGCCAGACGCTACGGCCGCCTGTGGCGTCAGGGGATCCCCTACCTGACCCTCATGGAGAACAACATCAACCACCCGAACGTTGCCGGCCATGAGATCTTCGCCGACGCCCTCGACGAGGTGTTCGGAAGGCCCGACTGACACCTCGGGGCCTGGATCCGCCGCGGCGGCCCTTGCGGATTGGGCAGGATGGGGCGACGGCGGTCGGGTCTGCAGCCCAGCGCGGCGGGGCTCTGCACAGCCCCTCGCAGTCGCCGCCGGACGACTGCCGGCGGGCCGCCGCCGGCGCCGAAGAATGTTTCGATGGGGCCAGGCGCGACCGCCGCCCCGTCGAAACACCGATGGCCACTCCCCACGCCACCCGCCGCCGCCTTCGGCCGCCCCGTCCTGGGCTCGGCACGGTGGCGATGTGTCTGGCCCTCGTACTGACCTGGATGGGGAGCGCGTCCGCCTCTCCCGCCCGGTCCAAAGATGCGGCGGCAGCCGTCGGCCGGGCCCCGATCCGCCGGCTGACGAGGATCGAGCACGAGCACACCCTCCGCGATCTCCTCGCCCTCCCCGGCCTCGAGGTCCGTGGCCTCCTCCCCGAGGACGGGCGGGCCCACGGCTTCGACAAGGCCGCCGCGGCCCTCGACGTCTCACATGTGCACGTCGCCGGCTGGTATGCCGCCGCCGAAGCCGCGCTCGCCATGGCCACCATGCCGCAGCCGCAGGCTCCCAAGCCGGTCCAAGAGACGCTCCTGCCCGGCGCCCAGGAGTTTTTCAAGCTGGCGCTTCTCGAAGGGGACGCCGTTTTCCTCCGTGAGCGGGCCTACGACCACGAGGCGCTGCCGATCGTCCGCGCGGCACTCCCGCACAAGCTCGCCCACTACGAGCAGTCGGGGCTCTTTCCCTACCGGCACTCGGTCGGGGTCTTTCGTCGCCAGGCCGTCGATGACCACTTCGCCCTTTTCTTCACCGGCTTCGCGCCGATTCGTGCCGGCCGCTACCGGCTGCGGATCTCGACCTGGAGCTTTCAGTGGGAGAAGGGGCGGCTGCTCCCGAGGCCGGCTCCCGAGGCGGTCAGCCTCCACGCCGACGGCCGCTTGCTCGCCTATCTCGACGCCCCGTCCCTCGAACCGATGGTCCACACCGTCGACACCTGGCTCAACCCCGGCGAACGGATCCTGTTCACGGCGGCCTCCCTGCCGGCGGCGCGCGTTTACCAGATGCCGGGACGGGCGGCGGAGTACGTAGGACCGGGGGTGGCGGTCGACTGGATCGAGGTCGAGGGGCCGCTCCACGAGGCGTGGCCCCCTGAGAGCCACCAGCGGATCTTCGGCGATCTGCCCGTCCTGCCACTGGCCGACCGGACGGGGGCGAAGCCGACGCGGCCTGTCGCCCGGCAGCGGTTTCCCGGCGCCCTCCCCCGCAGCGAGGAGCCGGGCAAGCCCTGGACCGTCACGCCGGTCGATCCGGCCGCCGACGCGAAGCGGCTCCTGGCTGCCTTCCTCTCCCGGGCCTACCGCCGACCGGCGACTGCCGGCGAACTCTCGGTCGCCACGGCGCTGATCAGCCGGCGAATGAAGCAGGGGGATTCGTTCGAGGAGTCGATTCGAACGGCCTGTCAGGCAGCGCTGTGCAGCCCCGAGTTCCTCTTTCTCGGCGGGCCTCCGGGGCCCCTCGACGACTGGGCCCTGGCCTCGAGGCTCTCCTACTTTCTCTGGGACTCGATGCCCGACGAGACACTCTTCACCCTGGCGCGGCGGCGGCAACTCTCGCAACCGGACGTCCTTCATGCCCAGGTCGAGCGAATGCTCGCCGACCCGCGTGCCGAACGGTTCATCTCCCACTTCACGGATGACTGGCTCGACCTCCGCGACCTCGAAGCCACCACGCCCGATGCGACACTCTACCCCGATTTCGATCGTGCCCTCCTCGACGGCATGCGGGCCGAAACCCGGGCCTTCTTCGCGGAGCTCGTCCGCGGCGACGAGCCGGTAACGGCGCTGGTCCGCTCCGATTTCGCGATGCTCAACCAGCGCCTGGCTCTGCACTACTTCCCGGCGGATGACGCCGGGGTGCGAGGCGTCGCTCTCCGGCGCGTGCCACTGCCGCCCGGGAGCCACCGCGGAGGCCTGCTCGGACAGGGGGCGATCCACAAGGTGACTGCCAACGGCACCGTGACCTCGCCGGTGAAGCGTGGCGTTTGGGTGCTGCGGGAATTGCTCGATGCGCCCCCCGACCCACCCCCTCCCGGGGTTCCCGCGGTCGATCCCGACATCCGCGGTGCGTTCTCGATCCGCGACCAACTCGCCCGGCACACCTCCGACGCCGCCTGTGCCTCCTGCCACATGAGCATCGACCCTCCCGGCTTCGCCCTCGAGGTGTTCGATGCGGTCGGCCGGTGGCGGGATCGCTACCGCGTCTTCGCCGATGACGCCGGAGCCCTGCCCGTCGATGGGCCGACGATCGACGACTCTTGCACGCTCCCCGACGGTCGCCAGTGCGAGTCCTACGAGGACTTCCGCGACGTGCTCGTGGCCGAAGAATCCGTCCTCCGCCGGGCCCTGGCCCGGCAACTCGTCGTCTACGCCACCGGCACGGATGTCTCCGCCGCGGACGGCGCAGCCATGAAGCGCCTCGTCGACGAGGCCGAAGCCGCGGGGGGCGGAGTCCGCGCGATCATCCACGCCGTCGTCTCGAGCCCGTTGTTCCTCGAGCAGTGAAGGGCTTCTGAATGCCTCTCTCCACACCGACGACTGTCTCCAGACGGGCCCTCCTCCGCGCCGGCGGCGTCGGAGTCGCCCTTCCGTGGCTCGAGGCGCTTGCCCCCCGCCGGGCCACGGCCGCCGAGCCCCGCGCGCCGCTGCGACTGGTGGCGATCGAGACGACGATGGGCTTGCTGCCGCAATACTTCTTTCCCGAGGGCACCGGCCACGACTACACCGCCTCCCCCTACCTCACCCCCCTCGAGCCGTTTCGCGACCGGCTCACGATCTGCTCGGGGCTTTCCCATCCCGACGTCGACGGGGGCCATGCGGCCGACATCGCCTTCCTCACCGGCGCCCCCCATCCGGCCAGCGGCAGCTTTCGCAACACCGTCTCGCTTGATCAGTTCGCCGCGGAGGGGATCGGCGCGGAGACGAGGCTTCCGAGCCTGCCGCTGACCGTGGCCGCTCAGGGGACGACGAGCCTGTCGTTCACCCGCGATGGTGTCCTTCTCCCCGGCGAGCGGAGCCCGGCCCGGCTCTACCGGCAGATGTTCCTCCAGGGGACACCGCAGGAGACCGGCGAAAAGATCGAGGCCCTCCGCACGGGCCGCAGCGTCCTCGATTTCGTCGCCACCGGCGCCCGTCGCCTCGACAAAGCGCTGCCGGCAGGCGACCGGGCGCGGCTCGACCAGTATTTCTCGAGCGTCCGCGAACTCGAGGACCGCCTCCAAAGGGCCGAGGTGTGGGAAAAACGCCGCCGGCCCCGTCCCAAGGCGCCGGCCCCGCCGGAGAATCCCGAGCAGGAACTGTTCACCCTCCTCCGCCTGATGGGCCAGATGATCCGAATGGCGCTCGAGACCGATACGACGCGGCTGGTGACGCTGTTTGTCAATCCGGCCCAATGGGTGCCGCGGGCCCCGGGGGTCGTCCACGAGACCCACGCCCTCACGCACCATGGCAACAGGCCGGAGATGATCGCGGAACTGAAGCGGGTGGAGGAGATGCAGTTCGTGATCCTCGGCGAACTCCTCGCCGGGCTCGACGGCGTCCGCGAGGGGAGCCACTCGCTCCTCGATCGGACGATGGTCCTCCACGGGTCGTGCATGGGGAATGCCAACGCCCACTCCAACGCCCGTCTCCCTGTCCTCGTCGCCGGCGGCGGCTTCCGTCACGCCGGGCACCTCGTCTTCCCCGATCACGACGCCCCGCCGCTGGCGAATCTCTACGTCAGCCTGCTCCAGCGGCTGGGAATCGAGACCGACTCCTTCGCCAGCTCCACCGGCACGCTCCGCGGGCTCGACGCCGGGTGAGCGGCGGGAATCACTCGCTCGACACCGCCTCGAGGAGATCGAGCCGCGCCGCCCGACGAGCGGGGATCCAGGCGGCCAGCGCCGTCACGACGACGGCGGCGGCGATGTTGGCGACGATCACCGTCGGCCGGAGCGACGAGCGGATCGGATGGCCGAGGAGTGGCTGGCTGGCGATCTGGATGAAGAGCGCGGTGGTCAGGCCCGCGATGACGCCGATGACGGCTCCGGAGAGCCCGAGGAGCACGCTCTCGAGGACGACCATGCCGGTCACCTGCCGGCTGGTCATGCCGACGGCGCGGAGAAGCCCGAGCGTCCGCCGTTTCTCGAGCACGTTCATCGTCACGGTGTTGGCGACGCCGAGGCTGCCCACGAGGAACCCGAGGCCGAGGATCGCCCACAGCGAGCCGACGACGCCATTGACGACCCCGTCGACGAAGCGTTTCACGTCGGTGAAGCTGCGAAGGAGCATCCCGCGCTCGTCGGCGATCGCCTGGAGCGGCCCGCGCAGCCCCGCGGCCTCCCCCGGCTTCGCCGTGACGAGGATCACGTCGGCCGTCTCCAGCCCGAACAGTCGCTTGGCGGCGTCCCGCCGAAGGATGAGCGACGCCCCACCGGAGGTGTAGTCGACGACGAGCGCCGCCACGCGCACCTTCGTCTTCCGGCCGAAGACCTCGACGGCCAGTTCGTCACCGGCGACGAGCCCGAGCCGGCGGGCGAGCACCGTGCCCGCTACCGCCTCCCCCCGGGCCAGGGCTGCCCGGACGGTCGCTTCATCGGCGCCGACCGGATCGAGCGGGAGCGGGGCATCCTCAGGCACGTCGCGGGCGACGATCACGCATGCCCCGCCGGCCACGCGGCCGGCCGCGATGCCGATGACGTCGATTCGTTCGATTCCGCCGATCGTACGGACATCCTCTTCAGCGGAGCGGGCGCCGTCCCCACTGCCGCCGGCCGCCGCGCTCATCATGCCGGCCTGCGTCATCACCCAGTCGGCACGCATCAGTCGGGCATACCACCCGAGGATGTCCTCGACGTTGTCGCGGATCGCATGCCCCAGCCCGATGCCGTTGCTCACCGCGACGACGAGCACGCCGGTGGTGAGCGCCGTGCGCACCGGCTGGCGGAGGATTTGCTCGAGGGCGAGTTCGCGCTCGATGCGGAAGCGACGCGGCACGAGCGCGGCACAGGCCCGGGCGATCGGCGGCAGGATCACCGGCGTCATCGCC
>JBIIQL010000208.1:0-6402 GCA_044342095.1 Pirellulales bacterium | reverse complement strand
GGCATCGGCTGGAGCGGCGTCAGTGGCCGCCGGCGGCTGGGTGCTCTCGGCCGCAGCCTCTCGAGCGCCGTCGCCAGGCGTTTGGGCAGCTGCTTCCGGCGATCGAGCGCCATCGTCACCGGCAAGCTCGGCGAGCCCCGTCTCGGGGCGCTTGGCCGTCTTCCCTCGCTTCTTCGCGGCAGGCTTCGACGAGCAGCCGGGGGCGATGACGCCGAGCGGCGCGAGCATCGACACTGCCATGGCGACGACGAGGCAGGCCCGCCAGGAGCGCGGGCCTGCCGTGAGCCGCCGCGGGCCGGGGCAAGGGCCCCCGGCAGCGCTGGCTGGCATGGCCACGGTATCCTTCAAAGAGCCGATCATCGGTCGTGCCCTCGGAAGGAGTGTCAGCGGAGCGAACGGATCGCCCCGGCAGGGATCACTCGGTGATCGCTTCCTTGACCAGCTGGATGAAGTGCGTCGCCCGGGAGGAGGCGGTCAATTCGGCCGCCTTCTTCTCGGCCGACTTCTTGTCGGCATATTCGAACAGCACCAACCGCTTCATCGCCTGATTGAAGACGCCCCAGTAAGCCTTGAGGCGGGTCTCTTTGGCGACCTTCTTGCGGACGGTCTTTTTGGCGGCGACCTTCGGCTCCTTGGCCACCTTCTCCTTCTTCGCCTTCGGCTCCTTGGCGACCTTCTCCTTCTTCTCCTTGCCGCGGGCCTCCGCGGCGTCGTTCTGCGCCCGAAGCTCCTTGCGATTCACCACTTTCCGCGCCATCGATCGAGCCATCCTTCCCGTTTGGTTCCTGGCGGTCCGCGGGGGGCCCCTGGGGGGCCGCAGGCCACAGCGACCGTCGGGAGGAAAGTATAGCGATGGCGGCAGTCTCCGCACGCCGGGCGTATACTTGGGGCCATGAGCAGCACCGCCGCCGCCCCGCCCCTTCCGGGCCCGTTCACCGACTACCGCCCCCTCTCCGACGCCGAACTTGCGGCACGGATCGAGGGGGTTCGCCAGCGGATGGGCCGCCGGCTCGTGATCCTCGGCCATCACTACCAGCAGGACGGCGTCATCGCCCACGCCGACTTCCAGGGGGACAGCTACCAACTCTCCCGTTCGGCTGCCGACCGGGACGAGTGCGAGGCGATCGCCTTTTGCGGCGTCCACTTCATGGCCGAGACGGCCGACATCCTCGCCAACCGTCCCGACAAGGTCGCCGCCCGCGGCGGCCGGCGCGTGACGGTGGTCCTCCCCGATCTCGCCGCCGGCTGCTCGATGGCCGACATGGCGGCGATCACGCAGGTGGAGGATGCCTGGGCCGATCTCGGCACCGTCATCGACACCGCCGATCTCACCCCCGTCACCTACATCAACTCCGCGGCGAGCCTCAAGGCTTTCTGTGGCCGCCACGGCGGGATCGTCTGCACCTCGAGCAACGCCCGCGCCGTCCTCGAATGGGCCTTCGCTCGCGGCCGTCGCGTCCTCTTCTTCCCCGACCAGCACCTCGGCCGCAACACCGCGCGCACGATGGGGATCGGCCTCGATCAGATGTGCGTCTGGAATCCGCACGAGCCAGAGCTCGGCGGCAACAGCAAAGCGGCGCTCGAGGCCTCGCGCGTCATCCTCTGGCAGGGGCACTGCAGCGTCCATGCGATGTTCCGCCCGGAGCATGTCGACGGGCTGCGGAAGAACATCCCCGGCGTGAAGATCCTCGTCCATCCGGAGTGTTCGATGGAGGTGGTCGACAAGGCCGACCTCGTCGGCTCGACGAGCTACATCCTCCGCCAGGTCGAGCAGGCCCCGCCGGGCACGAAGTGGGCGATCGGCACCGAGCTCCATCTCGTCAAGCGTTTGGAAGCCGCCCACCCCGAGCAGGAGATCCGCTTCCTCTCGCCGGTGGTCTGCATGTGCGCCACGATGTACCGCATCGATCTGGCCCACCTCTGCTGGAGCCTCGAGCACCTCGAGGCGGGGGATGCGGTCAACGTGATCCGGGTCGACGACGAGACGGCGAAGTGGGCCGTGGTGGCGCTCGAGCGGATGCTCGCCGTCGCCTGAGCCGGGCTGTCGCGGCGGGCGGATTCGGTCTGCGACAGACCTCGTGGGGAGACAGGGGATAATCCTTTTCTGGGGAGCCTTTTGAATGGCACGATTCACTGGCCGCGGCTGGGCCTGGGCGTTTCTTGTTGCGACGACGCTCGGCGCGGCCCCTGCGGCCCTCCACGCAGCAGCCCCAGTGCCGGTGATCTTCGACACCGACATTTGCGGCGACTGCGATGACGTCGCGGCGCTCGCCATGCTCCACGCGCTCGAGTCGCGCGAGCAGTGCCGGCTGCTCGCGGTGACGGTGACGGCCAATCACCCCCTCGCTGCCCCCTTCGTCGATGGCATCAATCGCTTCTATGGCCGCACGGAGATCCCCGTCGGCGTCGTCCGCCCCGGTGGCGTCGAGGAGCAGAGCGTCTATCTCAAGCTCGCCGAGGCGACCCAAGACGACCCCGCCTTTGCCGGCAAGGAACGCTATCCCCACGCGCTACGCCACGCGAAGGATGCCCCCGAAGCGGTCGCGGTTTTGCGGAAGGCGCTTGCGGCTGCGGAGGATGGCTCGGTCGTCGTCGTCCAGGTCGGCTTCTCCACGAATCTCGCCCGCCTCCTCGACAGCCCGGCCGATGCCACGAGCCCGCTCGACGGCAAGGCCCTCGTCGCCAAGAAGGTGAAGCTCCTCGAGCTCATGGCCGGGGCGTTTAAGCCGATCGACGGCAACGCCGCCTACGAGGAATACAACGTCGTCAAGGATCGGGCTTCCGCGGCGAAGCTCGCCGAGGCGTGGCCGACGGAGATGATCTGGAGCGGCTTTGAGATCGGGATCGCGCTGCCGTATCCCAGCCAGAGCATCCTCGAGGATTTCCGTGACGTCCCCCATCATCCGGTGGCGGAGTCCTACAAGATCCTCTCGCCGCCGCCGCAGGATCGGCCGAGTTGGGATCTGACGAGCGTTCTCGACGGGGTTCTCGGGAGCCGGGGCTACTTCGACCGCTCGCCCCCGGGGAAGGTGACGGTGACGGAGAAGGGGGCGACGACGTTCACCCCCGATCCCCAAGGGAAGCACCGCTATCTTGTCCTCAAGGATGCCGCGGCCCGGGCGCGCGTCATCGAGGCGCTCGTGCAGCTCTCCAGCCAGCCGCGGTAACGCAGCCCATCCCCGTTTTCCGCGTGCGGCGAATGGGGGGTATAATCGCCGCAAAAGATGCGGCGATTATGGCGTTTATCCACGAAAACAAGCTCTGGCCAGCGTTTCACTGGGACGAGAAGGTCGTCCTTCAGGCCCTCGTGCCGACGCGTCACGCCCAGGGGCTGCTCCTCGGGCGGATGCGGGCACTCGGCTTTGATCTTCAGACCGAGACCGCCCTGCGGGTGCTGACAAGCGACGTCGTGCAGTCGTCGGCGATCGAAGGGGAACGGCTCGACGCCGCCGACGTCCGCTCCTCGATCGCCCGCCGGCTCGGCCTCCCGCAGGGGGGCGTCCGCCGCACGAATCGCGATGTCGAGGGGATCGTCGAGGTGACGCTCGACGCCACGCGCCGTGCCGAGGAACCGCTCTCTGAGCAGCGACTCTGTGGATGGCACGCGGCCCTGTTCCCGGTGGGCTACAGCGGCACCCGTCCGATCGCGGTCGGAACGTGGCGGCCGGTGGAGGCCGGTCCGATGCAGGTCGTGTCGGGGCCGTTCGGCCGGGAGCGGGTCCACTTCGAAGCCCCGGCGGCGCCGCGTGTGCCCGGCGAGATGGCGCGTTTCATCACCTGGTGCAATGCCGAGACCGACGAGGACCCGGTCCTCCGGGCCGCGATCGCGCACTTCTGGTTCGTCACGATCCATCCCTTCGAGGATGGCAACGGCCGCCTGGCCCGTGCCCTTGCCGACCTCATGCTGGCCCGTGCCGACGGCTGCCCGGAACGCTTCTCGAGCATGTCGACCCAGATCGAAGCCGAGCGGAAGGACTACTACCGGATCCTCGAGCGCACGCAGCGTGGCGACCTCGACATCACCCCGTGGATGCTCTGGTTTCTCGGCTGTCTCAATCGCGCTCTCGTGAACGCCGGCACGCTCGTCGAATCGGTGCTCCACAAGGCGACGCTGTGGCAGGCGATCGGCACCGGCAGCCCGGTCAACGACCGGCAGCGTCTCGTCATCAACCGGCTGCTCGACGGCTTTCAAGGGGGAATGACGACGTCGAAGTATGCTCGGATCGCCAAGTGTTCGTCCGACACAGCTCTCCGAGACATCCAGGATCTCGAGGCCCGAAGCATCCTCGTGAAGAACCCGGGCCGCGGCCGGAGCACGAGCTACGCCTTGGCCGATCCCCGCTGACGCCCGTCGCTGGTCAGTGCCCTTGGGCGGTGCCGTAGTGATCGGCGAGGTATTTGATGATCGCGTCCGGCCCGGAGACGAACGCTCGGTCGTGGGCCACCGGCACGCCGGCCGGCGTCTCTCCGGCGGGGAGGACGAGCACCGGGCACGACTGGTTTTCCTCTCCGACCATCGCGATGACCTCCGGCCGCGGCCGCGGGACGTCGACTTGGCGGATGTCCAACTTCGCCGCCACCTCGGGGTAATACCAGAGGATCCCGGTCACGGCGGTGCACTCGGGGCAGTAGAAGCCGCCGGGGCCATGCTTGGGGTCGGGGAAGCCGGCGCGGAGGAGGAAGAGGATCGGCTTGTCGGCCATGGGGAGCGGTTCCGGTGGGAGTGAAGGGAGCCTTGGATTGGGCGTCAGTAGTTTAGCCCGATGACGCGATCGGGATCATGTCTGGGGATGCCGGGTCATGGGGCATCGTCCCCCTCGAGCGGAATCTCCGTCGCCGCCACGTCGACCAGCGGGGCGAGTTCAAAGACGTTGCGGTAGCCGTAGGCCACGAGCGTGGCGAAGGCGTGGTGATTGAGCGCCGCCCGCGCCACCTTCTCCGGGAAGGCCGTCGGCGCCGCGGCGAAGTTGTTGTTGCAATAGATCAGCACGCGGGTGTCGGGAGACGGGATCAACCGGGCCAGTTCTTCGGCGGTGATGTCGGGGAAGGGAAGATTGACGGCGCCACGGACATGGAGCCGGGCGAACGACTCCCGGCTGCGGCAGTCGAGGATCACGCTCTCCGGGGTGGCCAGGGCCAGAAATGCCGCTTCACCGACCCGTCTCTCGGTGCGGAGTCGGTCGGCCTCGGCGACGCTGTCGCGGAAGCCGGCGGTGTCGACGCGCGGATTGGCGATCGGCGCCGGCGGCCCGGCACCGGGGTCCTGCGTGAACGGGTCGAGTGCAGCCGGGGTGGGCATCGGCAGCGGAGGCAGCGGTGCGGCCGGCGCGCTTGAGGGCACCGACGTCGGCGGACCGCTGGGGAGGTACGGCGCGGATCCCGGCGGCGCGAAGTGCGGGTGCGTCCAAGGGGTCACGGAAGGCCCTGGCTGATGATGATGCGGTGGCCGGGGAATGACGCGCCACGCGAGCGCATTTCCCTCGCGGACGAGGTAGCTCACTTCGCCGGTGGCGCTGTCGAAGAGGAGCGTGAGGGTGCCGAGGCTCTTCGTCGATGCGCCGGGGTCGTAGACCGAAAGCTCCCGATCGACGAGGGCATAGCGGCCGGGCTGCTGGGGCCCCGGGCCGGGCGGCATCATCGGCTGGGGGGCGTGAACGGGGGGCGTGGGTGCCCAGGGCGAGGGTACCGGGAGTCCCATCGGCGGAGCCGTCAGTGGCAGGGGTGGCAGCGCCGGCTGTCCGACCGGCGACGGTAATGTCGGCGGGGAAAGGGGGGGCAGGAGGTCGCGGTCGCGCGGACTCTGGTCGGCCGGAGGCGTCTGGGCTTGCCGATCGTTCGCTTCGGCCTCTGCAGCCCGGCGCGCCTGGACGGGAAACCGCGTGGTCTCCTGCGCCACTGCTCCGGCGGTCGGCGCGAGGATCGCGGCCAGGACGAACGTAGAAAGGATCGGATGTCGCATCGTGTTGGGCTCCTGTGCATCGTTTCGCGACCGCAGCCAGCGTGGCGATCTGGGCCGGGGCGTTGTTGGCAAGCGTGAAGGCCGTTGATCCGCGCCGGCTCAAAACAGTTCGCTGATCACCTCGCCCCGGTCGATCGCCGGCACCGGTCGGCCGGAGTGGTCGAGGAAGTGGGTCGTCGGGTCGATGCCGAGGACGTGATAGATCGTGGCGTGGAGGTCGAAGGGGGTGATGGGGCGGTCCTTGACGCGCTCGCCGCGGGCATCGGTGCTCCCCACGATCCGGCCCCCCTTGATGCCGCCGCCGGCGACGAGGGCGAACATCGCGTTGCCCCAGTGGTCGCGGCCGGGCGTCCCCATCGAGCGCGGCGCGCCGCCGTTGCCGCCGTCGTTCATCCGCGGCGTGCGGCTGAACTCGCCGCAGAGGATGACCATCGTCGTGTCGA
>JBIIQL010000207.1:0-6426 GCA_044342095.1 Pirellulales bacterium | reverse complement strand
CGAGAAGAGCCCGACGGTGCGGCATGTCGTCGTGCTGAAGCGCACTGGGCAGCCGGTGGAGATGGCAGCCGGCCGCGACATCTGGTGGCACGACCTCGTCGAGGGGATGCCCACCGACACGGCGGCCGAACCGATGGATTCCGAGGCCCCGCTGTTCATCCTCTACACGAGCGGTTCGACGGGGAAGCCGAAGGGGATCAAGCACACCACCGCCGGCTACATCCTCTGGGCGCAGACGACGTCGGAATGGGTCTTCGACCTCCGCGACGACGATCTCTTCTGGTGCACGGCCGACTGTGGCTGGATCACCGGCCACAGCTACGTCACCTACGGCCCCCTCGCCGCCGGCGCGAGCCTCCTCATTTACGAAGGGGCCCCGAACGCGCCGCACGAAGGACGCTTCTGGGAGATCATCGAGGCAGAGAAGCCGACGATCTTCTACACCGCCCCGACGGCGATCCGCTCCTTCATGAAGTGGGGGATGGAGCACATCGAAGGCCGCGACCTCTCGAGCCTCCGCCTCCTCGGCACCGTCGGCGAGGGAATCAATCCCGAGGCCTGGATGTGGTACCACGAGGTGATCGGCGGAAAGCGCTGCCCGATCGTCGACACGTGGTGGCAGACGGAGACCGGCGGGATCATGATGAGCCCGCTGCCGGGCTGCACGCCGACGAAGCCGGGGAGCTGCACGCTGCCGCTGCCGGGCGTCGTCCCGGAGATTGTCGACGCCGCTGGCGACCCGGTGACGCCGGGCCATGGTGGCTGGCTCGTGATGACGCAGCCCTGGCCCGGCATGCTCCGCGGCATCTGGGGGGACGACGAGCGCTTCGTCGAGACGTATTGGTCGAAGGTGCCGGGGAAGTACCTCGCCGGCGACAACGCCCGTCAGGACAAGGACGGCTACTACTGGATCATGGGGCGGATCGACGACGTGCTGAACGTCGCCGGCCATCGGCTCTCGACGATCGAGATCGAAAGCGCCCTGGTCAGCCACCCGAGCGTCGCCGAGGCGGCGGCGGTGGGGCGGCCGCACGAGGTGAAGGGGGAGGCGGTGGCGGTGTTCGTCACGCTCCGCAGCGGCGAGCCGACCGACGGCCTCAAGGACGCGCTGCGGAAGCATGTTCGCCAGCAGATCGGGGCCCTCGCCGCCCCGGACGACATCCACTTCGCCGCCACGCTCCCCAAGACGCGCTCGGGCAAGATCATGCGCCGCCTCCTCCGCGACATCGCCGCGGGACGCGAGACGGTCGGCGACACGACGACGCTCGAGGACTACACCGTCTTGGCGACCCTCCGCGGGAACGACGAGTGAGCTGGGGCACGTACGCCGTTCGTCCAGCGAATCGTCATTCCGGCAGTCCGAATCAGCGGGGGACCAAGGACCCTGCTTCACCGGTGTGCATCATTCGCCATCGTGCCCAGCATCCCGTGTTGCTCCTCCGGAAGCACCGTCCTCGCTCCGTTGTTCCTTCGATTCTTCCGTAAGCATCCGAATGATTCTTCGGGCAAGGGGTTCCTTGATCTCGCGATGGCGAGGCACTGGCTGAGACATGCCCGTGACCGGGTTGCGATACCAGTCATGCCTGCCACCATGCCTGACCAACACGCATCCCCCTGCTTCGATCGTCTTGATCAGATCGACTCGCTTCATGGCATCACGAGTTCGCCGACTTTGCGAGCGCCAGGGATATGTCCGCCAGACAGATCGAGATAGAGATCCTTCAGGTTCTCGATCAGGTCGGCGAGAGTCTCCCCCTGGGTCCAGTAGTCCGGGTACTCCTCGAGGTAGCCGAGCCACCAGTCACCCTCCTGCCAGTGAACGTACTTGACCGATGGCATGAGATAACCTCCAGAAACGTCGAAGCGAATGCTGTCCGTTCCACGAGTTTACCGCGTGCCTCGGGCCGAATGCCCTACGGCCACCTAAACGGACGCGCGGATGAAGCCGAGTTTGCGACTTCTGACAACCGAAGTCGCCAAAAAAAGGTCGGGCCGGGGTTAGCCGGCCCGACCCGTTTTTTGATCGCTCCCGGAGAACCGGGGGCTTTCAGAGAGACTCGATCACAGGCCGAGGGCGCTGAGCGTCTTCAGCATCGGCTCGACGATCGGGCGGAGGATGTCGCCCACGCCGGGGATGGCGAGGACGGTGTCGATGATCGGCTGGAGGGTACCGAGGTTGGTGCCCACCATCTCCTTCACCGTCGCCTTGCCAGCCTCGGGCAGCTTGTCGGCAGTCGCCTTGTAGCCCTCGAGGATGCCGGCGAGATCCTTCAGCCCGGGCACGGCGGCCTCGGCGGAAGGAACGTCGGTGATCCCCTTGAAGCTGTCGGTGAGCTTGCCGAACAGGCCGGTGACGTCGCCGCCGAACGCGGTCAGGTCGATCGCGTCGGTGGCCTTCTCGACGGCCGCGGAGACGGCGTCGGTGGTGGCCTTCACGGCCTCGGCACCCTTCGCGGCGGCCTTCTCGGCGACGGCCTCACCCGACTTCTGCGCCTCGGCCATCTTCTTCATCATCTCGGTCTGATTGACGACCACAGCCCCCTTGTCGGCCGGCTTGGGGCCCTTGTCCTTGTTCATGAGGAGGAAAGCGCCAAGCGCGATCAGCGGCAGGGCGAGCCACGGCAGCCACGACGGGAAGCCCGACGACTCCCCCTTGCGCTCGACATGCCCGTGCGAGGCGTGCGACGAGTGGCTCGCGCCACCGGAGGTCGCAGCGGCCGTCACGGCCTTGGCGATGCTGCCGAAGTCACCGAGCGACAGGCCAGCCGGCAGGGCCGACTGGATGTTGCGGCTCTGGTCGGCGAACAGGCTCTGGATCCCGGAGGCGTCGATCGACTTGCCGCCGCTGGTGAGCTGCTTGGCGACGGTGCCGAGGACCACCGGTGCGAGGTACGACAGCATCGAGCGGGCGATACCACCCTTGATGCCGAGGAACGACGCCAGCGTCTCGACGATCATCGACGTGGCGGAGTTGCCGAACAGGGTGCCGAGGAGGCTGCCCCCCTTGTCGGCCATCTTCGAGGCGTTCGAGCCGCCGAGCACACCGGCGAGGTTGCCGAGCATGCCGAGGTCGAGCCCACCGAGGGCATTGGCGAGTTGGCCGGCGCCCTGTGCGTTGCCGGCGAGCTTGGCGAGGCCGCCGAGGAGCGCGGGGACGGCGGCAGCGGAGGCGGCCTTCGTCTGCGCCTCATTCGTGCCGACGAGCGACCCGAGGCTGCCGAGCACCTGGCTGGTCAACTGATCCTTGACGAGATCAACGATATTCATGCATCACTCCCAGAAGCGAAAAAAAAGACGTCACCGGCCGCGGCGGGCCCACCGACACGGGGGCAGAGTGCCCCCGGAACGGGTGTGATCCTTTGTACAAAGGTGATTTTGTCTTACACGCTCGACGCGGCGATCACAAGCAACCATCCTCGCTCTGGAATTCTTCGTCCCAACCCGGCAGTTGCGGAGTATCCGGGCGATCTTGCCAGGCCCCCCGCCGGCCGGCCCTATACTCGGCCGGTATGACCCAGCAACTTCCCGCCATCCCCCCCGCCCGACCCCCTGAACTCCTCGCCCCGGCGGGGGACTGGGACTGCATCCGCGCGGCGATCGAAAACGGGGCCGACGCCGTCTATTTCGGCCTCGACTGCGGCCACAACGCCCGGGTTCGGGCGGCGAACTTCCCCGTTTCAGACCTCCCCCGGATCGTCGAGACCCTCCACCGTCACGGCCTCCGCGGCTACACGACGCTCAACACCCTCGCTTTTGACGGGGAACTCGGGGAACTCGAGGGTCTGGCCCGGGAAATAGCCGCCAGCGGCATCGATGCGGTGCTCGTTCAGGATGTCGGCGTGGCTCGTCTGCTGCGGGCCTGCTGCCCCGACCTGCCGCTCCACGCCTCCACCCAGATGACCCTTACGAGCGCCGAGACGATCCGCCTGGCCGAGGCGCTCGGCATGGAGCGGGTGGTCCTCGCCCGGGAGTTGTCGCTCGACGAAATCGGGTCGATCCGGCGATCGACAACGCTCGCGCTCGAGGTTTTCGTTCACGGTGCCCTGTGCGTTGCCTATTCGGGCCAATGCCTCACGAGCGAGGCCCTCGGCGGCCGCAGCGCCAACCGCGGCCAGTGTGCCCAGGCCTGCCGGCTCCCCTACGAGCTTGTCTGTGATGGCCGCGACGTCGATCTCGGGGCGCAGCGCTATCTCCTCTCCCCCCAGGATCTTGCTGCCTACGACCTCACCCCCGAGTTGCTCGCTGCCGGAGTGTCGAGCTTCAAGATCGAGGGGAGGCTCAAGACCCCGGAGTATGTCGCCAACATCGTCCGCCACTACCGGCGGGCCATCGACGCGGCGACGGCGGGGGGCCGGGCGACGTTCACCCCCCGCGACATCGAGGCGATGGAGCTTTCTTTCTCGCGGGGCTTTTCCCCCGGCTGGCTCCTCGGCTGCGAGCACAAGCGGCTCGTGCCGGCGACGAGCAGCGCGAAACGGGGCGTCCGGCTCGGCACGGTGGTCGCCACCGGCCGGGGACGCGTGACGGTCGATCTCGTCGCGGCGCTCAAACGGGGCGACGGCGTCGCCTTCGATCCAGCCGGCGGAGGCGACGACGCCGCCCAGGGGGGACGCGTCTACGAGGTCTTCGAGCGGGGAGTGTCGGTGACCGACGCGGTCGATCGCGGCCGGGTCGACCTCGCCTTCGGGCACGGCAGCCTCGACTTCGCCACGATCCTTCCCGGCCAGACGGTGTGGAAGACCGACGACCCCGTCCTCACCGCGGCCCTGCGGGATTCGTTCCGCGACCCGCTCGACCGGCTCCACCGGCGCCAGCCGGTCGACTTGAAAGTCTCCGTGGCCGAGGGAGAGCCGCTGCGTGTCGAGGCCTCACTCGGCGACTTCGAGGAGCGCGGGGCGACGGTGATCGTGACGAGTGATCAAGCGGCAGAGCCGGCCCGGCGGCATCCGCTCTCGGCCGAGATCCTCCGCGACCAGCTCGGTCGCCTCGGCGGCACCCCGTTCGAACTGCGACACCTCGAGGCCCGGGTCGTCGGGGCGCCGATGCTCCCCTTGAGCGTGATCGGCAAGCTCCGTCGCGATCTCGTCGACCGGCTCTCGGCCGAGGCGGTTCGCGTCGCTCCCCGGACGATCCGTGCCGGGGCGATCGAGGCGGTCGCCAGAGCCGACGAGCCGGTCTGGCGCGAGGTGGAAGCCTCCACGCCCGGAGGCGATCCGGTCCTCCATTTTCTCTGCCGATCGCTCGGGCAGGTCGAGGCGGCGCTGGCCGCCGGAATCGTCGACATCGATGCCGACTTCCCCGACATCCGGCGCTACCGCGACGCCGTACAGGTCGTCCGCCGCACCGGGGGCACGATCCGCACCGCGACCCCGCGGATTCACAAGCCGGGTGAAAACGGCATCTTCGAGCTCATGCACAAGCAGCAGCCCGATGCGGTGCTCGTGCGGAACGTCGCCGCGATGAACTTCTTCCACGCCAAGGGCACTCCGGTCGACGCCGACTTCTCCCTCAACGTCACCAACCGCTTCTCGGCGGCGTTCTTCCGGGCCCACGGGGCGCGGCGGATCGTCCCCTCCTACGATCTCAACCGCGACCAGCTCACGGAGCTTGTGTCGGCCGTGCCGGCGGCAGTCCTCGAGGCGGTGATCCACCAGCGGATGCCGCTGTTCCATATGGAGCACTGCGTCTTCTGTGCCGTCCTCTCCCCCGGCACCGACAAGACCAACTGCGGTCGTCCCTGCGACGAGCATGCCGTGAAGCTCCGCGATCGGGTCGGCGTCGAGCACCCTCTCACCGCCGACGTCGGCTGCCGCAACACGCTCTTCCACGCCGTGCCGCAAAGCGGCGCCGAGGTGGTGCCGATGCTGCTGGCCCGTGGCGTCGCTCACTTCCGCGTCGAGCTCCTCGACGAGCCGACGGAGGCCGTCGCGGGGATCGTCCGTGCCTACCGCGACCTCCTCGCCGGGCAGTGCACCGGCCGCGACGTCTGGACGAGGCTGCGGGCCGTCAACCGCATCGGCGTCACGCGTGGCACGCTCGAAGCGATCTAGCTGCCCGTGGAAAAGTTCATCCCTGACCCTTATCCACTTGAGACACCCCCCAAAAAGCCAAGGTTTTTCGGGCGTGTCGACCGCCGCATCCGGCGGCGGGGACTCCCCACAGCCTGCTCGCGATCGGCGGACAATCCAACTCTGGTCGAGGGCCTTTCCGCGGAAGTGTCGGCAGCGGTATCCTTTGCCGCTCGCCGCGACGACCGCGGACATGTCGGCCCCGGGGCGCTACGCATGGACATCAATGACATTCTCACCGTGCGGCTCCGCGTCACCGACGCCGCGGGCACCGTCCGCGATTGCCCCGTGATCGCTTCCGGTCTCCTCGCCTACGAAGGCTATCCCGAGGCCGAATGGGACCGTTTCATTCCCTGGC
>JBIIQL010000206.1:0-6428 GCA_044342095.1 Pirellulales bacterium | reverse complement strand
CGATGATGTTGAGATCCTTCGTGTTCTCCGCCGAGCCGAACGAGCCGTCGGGGTTCTGGATCCCGACGAGGAACCGCCGCCCGCGGTCGATAGCGCCGTCGATCTCGGCCGGCGACATCGACGCCGACCCCTTCGGCCGCGGAATCGGATCGGAATCCTCGGCTCCGGCGGTGCCGACGGCCGGCACCTCTTCGGCCCGCGTCGCCGGAGCGAAAGCCAGCACCAACGACCAAGCTCCCACCACCACCGCGATCCGTGCCGATGTCATCGTTGTTCCTCGCCCTCGTTGGCCGCTGAAGCCTGTCCACGCCTGCCCCGGATCAAGGCCGGTTCGACCGCACGACATCCCCGGCCGCGATCCCCTCGAGGATCTCCGTCTTTCCCCCCGAGCTGCGCCCCGTCTTCACGACGCGCTTCTCGGGCGCGGCGCCATCCTTCCCCGGCAGCCAGACGATCTTCCTGCCATCCTCGTCACGAAAGACGGCCGAGGCTGGCAGCGTCACCGCATCCGGCCGGGCGTAGACCTGGCAGCGGGCGTTCCCTGTCATCCCCGGAAGCGGCTTCACGCCGCCGGCGGGCACGGTGACGGCGAACCGGGCATCGACCTTCCCGTCGCGCGGCACGAGCGTCGCAGACTCAAGCGTCACCGCCCCTTCCGCATCGGGAAAGCCGGAGAGTTCGACTCTGCCTTTGAGCCCGGGGGCAAGGAGATGGAGATCCTTCTCGTCGACCTTCACCCGGAAGGCGACGCGCTCGGGATCGACGACGGTGAAAACGAGATCCCCCAGCGGCACTCCCTGCCCGACCGCCGCCTTGGCGGCCACCGCCGCGGTCGTCCAGGCGCCGTCGTGCTGCTTGCCGTAGTAAACGATGCCGGAGCGGGGGGCCTTGAGCGGCATGCCGGCCCGGTCTTGTTGGAGGTCGCGCATCTTTCGCAGCGCTTCCACCCGGTCGCGCTCCGCTTTCTTGAGCGCCAGTCGCTTTTGTTCGAGGGCGAGGGCCGACGTGGCCCGCGTTTTCTCGAGCACCAGCTTCGCCTTCTCGGCTGCATCCTTGAGGGCCGCTTCCTTCCGCGGCACCTCGAGCGTCAGTGCCGTGTCGGTGTCGACGCCGGCGCGGCGGAGGTTGAACTCTCCCGACTCGACGTCGAACCGCGTCCGCTGGAGGATCATCTCCTCGGTCTCTTCGGTGAGATCCTTGTCCTTGTACATCTTTTCGAGCTGCCGCAGTTCCTCGCGGGAATACTTGAGCTGCTCCTCCGACCCTTTCAGTCGGAAGCGAGCGGAATCCTCGGCGAGTGTCCGACCGACGGCGAGAAACCTGGCGAGATCCTCGGTCGCGACGAGCGTGTCTCGCTCCGTCTCGGCGAGTTCCAGGGGCTGGAGGGCTTCGGTGACGGGTAGTTCGCGGCGGGCAATCTCGAGGGTCTTCTCACCGATCGCGAGATCGAGCTCGAGATCGGCAATCGCCCGGTCGAGCTTTTCGGTGTCGAACTCGACGAGGACGTCGCCGGCGTTGACCCGAGTGCCGTGGGGAACGATCCGCACGATCTCGAGCGGCTGCGCCCACTGCTCCGGTTTGTGTTGGACGACCGTGGCATCGACGGGCTCGAAGTCGCCCTTCGACTCGAAGGCGACCTCGAAGCGCCCCTTCTCCGCCGTCACCGTGTCGACCGGCTTCGCGTCCGGGGCTTTCTCAGCCGCCGGCTTGGCAGGCTCCTGGGCCCGGGCCCGCGGCGCCCCCGCCCCATCGACCCCGACAGCAAGCGCGACGATCGCCACGCCCGTCATGCCAAGCCCGCGCCATGCCCCAGCCCGTCCCGCATCGCCACGAACCACACCCCTTCGCATCGCTTCGACTCCTCGAGGAGCAGGACGGCCGGCTGCGGGAACCACCCCCGCGACGGCACACGCTCGCGGGAAGGTTGTACCATCACCACCACGGGCCCGTCTCCTCACTCCCCGGCGGACCCGCCGTCGCTGCGGGGAGACCGATGGCAGAGAATCGACTCCCACCTCGCTCCAGGAGCCCCTTCACTTGGCCACACCAAAACCATCCCGACTCCGCCGACTCCTCCTCGCGTCGATCATCGTCGTCGTCGCCGTGCCGTTGTTTTCCGCCATCGCTGCCGATCCGGACGGTCTGCCGCCGGGGGCCCGGGCGATCCCCCACCGCCGCGACGATCCGGCCCGCTACCAGAACTTCGTCGTCAACTGGGATGCCGGCACGGACCTCCTCTGTGCCGTCGTCAGCACGCCAGCCGACTACGCCCGCCTCTTCCATCCCGCCCCGGTGATCGGGGGTAAGAAGCCGTTCGCTCCGCCGGACGAGGCCTTCGCGAAGGAGCAACTCCTCGTCGTCGCCCGTGTCGTCGGCGGCGACGGCGGGAGCGTGCTCGAGATCAAGCGCGTGGTGGAGAAGGACGGCGGGCTCGAGGTGCATGCTGACGACCGCCCCACCACGGCTCCCGCGACGTTTACCGTGAAGCACGCGGCACTCGCCTGGATTCCGCGCCGCGACGCCGGGAAGGTGACGTTCGTCACCGACGGAAAGGCGATCACGACGCTCGATCCCGCCGACGGCGTCTGGATCGCCCCCCCGCTTCCCGAGCCAGAGACGGCGGAGTGATCGCGGCGAGGCCAGCGGGCTGACCGCTGCTCACGGCGCGGGAATCGTCTCGATCACCTCGCCAGTCGTCGCGTTCCAGACGTGCACCGAGCCGTCGGCCGCGCCGGCCGCGATCACGTCGCTACCCGAAGCGACATCGAGGGCCTGAAGCGCGGAGTTTACCGGAGGGAGCGTCCGCACGAGGCTGCCGTCGGCGCCCTTGTGAAGGCGAACGACACCGTCGGCACTAGCCGACACGATCTCGTCGGTCGCACCCCGAAAGTCCACCGCCGTCACTGGCTTCGTGAAGCCCTCCAAGGCGCGTTTCCGGCTGCCGGTGTCGGCGTCCCAGAGGAGGAGACCTCCATCGGAGCCAGCCGAGGCGATCTCGAGGCCATCCGATTTCCAGGCGACGCCGAGGACTCCGCCTTGATGTCCCTCGAAGCGGGCCAGGGGCTTCGCCGAAGCGACATCGAACGCTCGTACGATCCGATCGGCGCCGGCCGACGCGATCCGGCGTCCATCGGGGGCGAACCGGGCGGCGTGGACGACGTCGCGGTGCGCCTCCGGGAGATGGAACAGCCGCGCCCCGTCCGCCACCTGGAAGATCGCCAGTTCGCCACGCTCTGCCGGTACTCCGCCGCCAACGAGTAACTGCGATCCGTCGGCGGAGAAGTCGAGGCAGAGAACCCTCTCGGCGATCGGCCCGGGCTTGGCGTCCCCGCCGATCGTGGCGACGAGCCTCCAAGGAGGATTGGTCTCCCAGGCGACGAGGGCACCGTCGCCAGTGAGCGTCACAAGCCTCGAGCCGGCAAGGAAAGCCCCTGCCACGAGCCCCGCCTGTCCGCCTGCGTGCGAGGCGATCGCCACGCCGGTGGCGGCATCCCAGAGATGGACGGCGGGAAAATCGCCGACCGTGAGCAGAAGCGTCGAATCGGCGGAGAAGGTCGCCCGGCGGATCGGCCGCTCGGCCCCCTTCGCCGCGCCAGTGGCCGCATCGAGCCGCCCCTTCATTTCGTTGACCGCCGCCGCGGCCCGCTGATCAATCTCCCGCGCTTGCTGGGCGGCCGCTTGGGCACGCTCGAGATCTTTGCGTGCCGCAATCTCCGCGTCGACCGCACCGCGACGTGCTTCCTCGGCCTGCTTCGAGGCGGCCGTGGCGGCAATCGCAGCTTTCTGCGACTCCGTCAGCTTCGTCGCCGCGGCGGTGGCGGCCATGGCGGCGGTCGTCGCTGCCTGAGCCGCCGACTGCGCCGCGGCCTTCGCCGCTTCTTGCTTCTGCCGCGCAGGGGCAAGCGCGGCAACAGCCTCGGCGAGCAACTGCTTGAGGAGGGGCTCGTCCGGCTTGGCATCGGCCAACGCCTGCCGCTGCGCGACGCGTTGCTCGGCGACGGAAAGCTCGATGGCCGATTCCTTGACGGCCTGATCGGCCTTTGCCTTGGGAAGGAGGAGCGCCCGGAATGCCGCCGAGGCGGCGTTCGTCTCGCGCTCCGCGGTGGCCTTGGCGTCATTGGCCTGATTGGCGGCGGCGGTTTTTTGCTGGAGCTCGCTGGTCGCGGCCGCGACCGCGGCCCCGCACTTCACGACGGCCTCCTGAAACATCGGCATCGCCTTGTCGGCGGCCTCGGAAAGTTGCTTCGTGTGGAGGGCCCGTTCGGTGGCGATCGCCACCTGGCGCGTCAGGAACGGGAGGGCGGCGAGCGAGCGCTGATCACCGCGCAGTTCCGCGACCTGCTCCCCGCTCGGCTGCCAGAGCCTGGCGACGGCGTTCTCCCCGACCGTCGCCACGCGCGTGCCGTCGGGGCTCACCGCCACGCCGGCCACCGGCCCGCCGTGGGCATACGTCGCGACCACCGCTCCATCGGCGACCCGGATGCGCCGGGCGATGCCGTCGGCGCATCCGGTCACCACCTCGCCGTCATCGCCGGGGAACGGCGCCACGGCCGTCACCGCGCCGCCATGAACGGGATTCTGATTGAGCCCCGGCGTCGAGCGCCCCGCGGTCAGGGGCCAGCGCCAGCCGCCATCGGCCGCCGTCGTAACGATCCATCCCGGCCCACTTCCAGGCGCTCCCGCGCGAAACGCCACCTGAGCGATCGGGAGGACATGATTCGTGAACCGTTCGAGGAGCGCGCCGGTGGTGGTGTCGTGGGCAACGATCGCCGGTCGCGCCCCCGCCACGGCGGCGATGATCCGTTGCCGATCGTCTGACCAGGCTAGCGCCGTCACCTCGCCGCCGAGGTTGCCGATGCCGTGGATCCCGAACGCGCCCCCCTTCGCTTGCCAAAGGCGGAGCGACCCATCGATCGCCCCGGTGGCGAACCCGTCGTCATCGGTCACGGCGAGCGCCCGGATCGGCGCGCCATGCCCGACCGTAAACAGCCCCTCCCCCAACTCCACTCCCTACCCGCGTACGGCGCCGTCGGCCGACGCGGCGATCACTTGGCGGCCCTGATCGAGGAAGGCCACGCCGTTGACGCTCTGGGCACTCCCTTCGAGCTGTCGCACGAAGCGGAGATCGACCGGCACGATCGCGCCATTCCCGCGAACGCTCGCGCACGCCTGGCCTGCGTTATCGAGGAGGATCGAAAGCGCCACGGCCGACGCTTCCCCCTCGACCCTTTCGACGAGCCGCCCCGTTGGCACATCCCATAGCAAGACCTCCTCCCGATCGGCGTCGCGCTCGATCGACACCAGCCGCTTGCCGTCGGCCGACAACCCCACCGCACCGATGCTCCTGCCATGGCCGCTGAACGTCTGTTGGATCTGTCCCGTGGCGAGGACATGGGTGCGGACGAGCTTGTCGTCGCCGGCAGCCACGAGCGTGGCGCCGTCGACCGACACGCCGAGTGCCGTCGGCGGCGACTGGAGTTCCCACGACGCCGCCTGCCGGGCATCGGGGAGATGCCAGAACTTCACGCCCCGATCCACCCCCACCGACCAGGGCTGGTTGCCCGCCATGAAGCCGACCGCAAGAACCTTGGCCGAGTGACCAGCGAGATCCTTGCCGACGACGCCGTCGGCGACAGACCAGGAGCGGAGGAGATGATCGGTACGGGCCGCGAGCACGAGCGTCAGATCGGGGCTCACGGCGACGGCGGTCACGGGGCCTTGGGCGTCGAAGCGGCCGATGAGCGGCGTCGCCGCGTTGGACCAGTCGGAAAGCCGAACGATGCCGTCGGCGCCTCCGGAGACGACGCGCCCGCCATCGGACGAGAAGGCGAGCGCCGTCGTCCCGCCGTCATGCCCCGGCAGTGTCGCCACCACCGTGCCCCCTTCGAGCCTGATGATGCGGATCACCGGCCTGCCGTCGACGCTCCCGGCGACGGCGACCAGACGGCGGCCGGGATGATGGACGCTGGCTGAAACTCCCTCGAGCGCTCCGTCTCTTTCACCTTCCCCACCACCGATCTCGGCCTTGCTCATCCTCCAGAGCGTGGCCTGGCCATTCTCGAGCCCGCTGGCGAGGTGCCTTCCATCCGCCGACGCGGCGAGCGCCGTGACTTTCGCAGTCGCCCCGCGCCAGCGCCGCTCAACCTTCCCCTCGTCACCGGCCGGCCCCGGCGTCACCAGGAGCATCGCTCCGTCAGCGGTGCCGACGACGATCCGCGGCGCCGTCTCCTTCGTCGCCCCCGGCACGAGCCCGACCGCCGTCAGCGGCGCATCGAGGGAAGGAAGGAGGATCGTGCCGCGCGGATCGCTGCGGCCGGCGTCGTCGAGCTTGAGCAGTTCCACCCGTGTCCGTCGGCCGTCGGTCGGCTCGGTCACCGCCATCCAATGACGGTCGGCCGTCGTCGTCGCCCGACGGTCGGCCACCACGG
>JBIIQL010000204.1:0-6463 GCA_044342095.1 Pirellulales bacterium | reverse complement strand
CGCCGCCGAGGCCCCGTTCATCGCCAGGACGTCGCCGTCGTTCTGCTTGTCGCTGGAGAGGACGTTGGCCTGGATCTGGACCTCGTCGTAGAAACCATCGGGAAACAGCGGACGGATCGGACGATCCATGAGACGGCTCGTGAGCGTCTCCTTCATCGTCGGCCGCCCCTCACGCTTGAGGAAGCCACCGGGGAACTTGCCCGCTGCGGCGGCACGCTCCCGGTAATCACACGTGAGCGGAAAGAAATCGATACCGGCGCGCGGGGCACCGGTCGCTGCGGCGACGATGACCGCCGTCTCGGCATAGCGCACGAGGACGGCACCGGCCGCCTGCTTCGCCAACTGCCCTGTCTCGATGCTGAGGACGTGATCCCCGATTTTGCGTTCAACAACCGTTTTCATGAAAACTCTTCTTTCTTCCCTTCCCGCCCGGCCACGGGCCCTGTGCACGCAGCCGTCACGAGGGGCGACGGAGCTGAAGCCCCCACCCCCGATACCGAACCAAGGCGGCGACACGTCCGAGGTCCGGCCACGTGCCGAACCTCCAGGACTCCACCACCGCCCGTGCCGACCATCCTGACTGCCCCCACCTGAAAACGGAGGGCACGTCGTGGTGGCACGCTCCCGGAAGCAACGAACTGCCGGGAGCATCGCGTGGACGGGGATCCGGGGATCGGGGCGACGAAAGTCCCCCGCGATGCGGATCCCCCACCGACCGGAATCCGTTCCCCAGAAACGTCCACTGGACCGTCCCCGAGACGTAGCCAGGCACCCTGCCTGAAGAACGAATCCCCGAAAAACCTCACGGGCCGGCGGCCGACCCCGGCAACCTGTTCGCAGAGAAAGCGAAGGAGAGTTGCCCAGGGCGCACGGCGACCAGGCCCAACCTTGATCAGCGGACGACTACTTGCGGATCTCGAGACGCTGAATGATGTCGAGATACCGCTGCGGCGCGACGCGCTTGAGATAGTCGAGCAGGCGGCGACGACGGCTCACCATCTGCAGCAGCCCACGACGACTTGCAAAGTCCTTCGTGTGCTTCTTGAAGTGCTCGGTGAGATGCGTGATCCGGCCCGAGAGCAGGGCAATCTGGATCTCGGCCGAGCCGGTGTCGGCATTCCCTCGCCGATACGTACCGATGAGTTCCGTTTTACGATCTTTCGTGAGCGACATCAGCCAAAAACCGCCCTCTTGCAGGCGACCTGAAACGTGACGGGCAAGCCGTGCGCGGCACTCCGAGGATGCACGCTGCATCCCTCTCCATGTACCACCGGCACGCATGCCACGGAAACCAAACTGACCGCGGCTTTCACCGCGACGACCCCTGGCTCGTATCGAACCAAAAAGTGTATCGGCAGGGGGCCGATTTGCAACAGCAGCCCGGAGCCCCCGCCATCCCCAACCTTCCCCAACGAGGACCGATTCCGGAGCCCAACGGCCGAAAAGCCGGCTCCGGAAGACATCGGACACATCGGGCCCAAGGGGAAATCCCTCCCCCTTGGGCCCGAAGATCTGCAAGGATCGCCCCCCGGCCCTGGGCCGGGAAGGCGATCAGGAGGCCGCCGTCCGCCCCCCTCGTGGCGTCTTGACGACGTTCCAGGCCAACCCGAGCTTCTCCATGGCGAGGATCATCCAGTACGTCGTGTCGACCTCCCACCAGCGATGGCCGTGCTTGGCCATCCGCTGGAAGGCGTGGTGGTTGTTGTGCCACCCCTCGCCGAAGGCGAGCAACCCGACCCACCAGAGATTCCGGGAATTGTCGGTTGTCTCGTAGTTCCGGTAGCCCCAGATATGGGTGGCGGAGTTGACGAACCAGGTGACGTGGAACACGTACACCATCCGCACGGCCAGGCCCCAGAGGAGCCACGAGATCCCGGTCCGCCAGTCATAAAGCGACGCGCCGGCCACGAGGAGTGCCGACCCGATGAGGAAGTGCCAGAGGAGAAAGGTCTTGTGGAGGAAAAGGATCCCCGGATCCTTGTAGAGATCGGGGGCCCAGCGGCGGCAGTGGGCGTCGAGTTCGGCGGGATCGCGCCGCGGGAACATCCAGAGGATGTGGCTCCACACGCCGCCGTCGTACGGGGTGTGCGGATCCCCGTCGAGATCGCTGAAGGCATGGTGCTTGCGGTGGTTGGCGACCCAGTGGAGCGCCGACCCCTCGCCTGAGATCCCCCCCATCCAGGCGTAGAACATCCTCACCGCCCGGGTCGTCGAGAAGCTGCCGTGGGTGAGGAGACGGTGGTAACCGAGGCAGACGCCCAAGCTGCCGGTGGCCCAACTCAGCGCCACGCAGATCGCCAATCCCGACCAAGTGAAATAGAAGGGGGCGACCAGGGCAGCGGCATGAATCAGGCCGATCCAGATCACGACAGGCCAATCGAGATCGCTCCAGTGCTGCCGAGCGGGCCGGTGGAGCGGTTCGCCGTCCTCGGACAACGTCTGGGCGTCCACCGCGGAGGCGTGGCCGTGAAGTTCGCTTTCGGGGCCACCGATGGCCGAACGTCCGAGGGCAAACTCATCGGAATCGACGTCGATCTGCCGGTTGGAGACGGCGTCGGCGGGATGCGGCTTGGCATGGACCGCGGTGGCCGAGCCGGTCTTGCCGGTCTTGCCGTGGCGGGAGTGTTTGCGGGACTGGCTGGTCTTCGACGACATGTCGGCCCGGGCCTCGTAGGGTGGTGGAAACCTCGCCGCGAAGCGGCAGAGTGCCCTCGACGAAAGATTCCGCCGAATGACTGCTCCCTACTGTGATGCATTTCCCCCGGCTTGCCAGCATCGGCGGGTCAGCCCCGAGTCGAATCAACGTCAAGAAATCGTCAATTTCCCCACTTCACCCTCCGGATGAGTGGGGCAAGGCCCATCGGACTCAGCGCCGAGGCATTGGCCCGCCGGCCCCGACTGGCCCGCGGGGAGGGGGGGCGGGGAGATCGCGCGGAAACGACCGGCTCGGATCGACCGGAGCGCCCCCCTCCGGGCCGGCTGCCCCGACCTGAGGAAATGGGAACACCGACAGGAGCCACCCGCTCATCGGCGTGGCCGGCACGGCAAGGGCGGTCGCCGGCGAGAGCGCTCGGGCGAGCCGATCGAGGCTCACGCCCGCCGCGGGAGGCTCGAGCAACACCCCCCCGTCCCCGGTCAGGAGCCCCGGCGCGGCGGCACTTCCGATCCGCAGCCCCCGGTCGTCGATCGCGAGGGTCGCCGATCCGCCGAGAAAGCCGATCTCCCCACGCCGCGTCGCTGGCCTCCAGCCGGGGCCCGGGCGGCAGCCGAGGGTCGTCACGAGCGCCTCGAGTCCCTCCTGCTCGAGCCCCCCGGCACCGACGTCGAACACCGCCCGGATCGACGTCACCCGACCGTCGGTCATCTGGCATTCATCGACGACCAGACGCGCCGGCCCATGACCGTGCCAGGGGAGCGTCGCCGTGACGGCGGCAAGGTCGATCTCCGTCAGGGTCGCGCTGAAGAAGCCATCCCAGCCGTTTTTTTCCAGTTCGGCATCGATCGCCCCGGTGAGACGCGCAGCCGGCCCAGCCTTCTGCCCGGCCGCCGACCACCCCAGGGCTGCGGCGACCGCGGCGATCGGCACCGGCGTCGCGACCATGCCCCGAACCGCCATCCGCCGCCCGGCGCTGCCGGCTCCAGCGAGGGCTTGGACGACGAGCCCTTCCTCCGATTCCGGTTCCGTCCGCAGCCGGATTGCCCGCCCCCCCTCGATGCCGACGCACTCGATGCGGAGGCCGGGACGGTCGGCGGGCGCCGAAGCGTTGCCGCCGGCGTCGGTGAAGCTGAACCGGCCGACATCGATGACGACGTTGCGGTCGAATCGGGTCGGCTCGTCGAGCCACGCCCGGCCGAGGTGGGCGATCGCGGCGATCGCCGCAGGGGAACAGGAGAGTTCAGGGAGGCGAATGCGGACTTCCGTCGCCGCCCCTTCGACCTCGATCCAAGGGACCTCGACCAGCGGCTCGCCCCGATCGTTCGTCACGCTCACCCCGTGCAGGCGGAGTGAACCGGGACGAACATGCTCGACGGCATCGACCGACAGCGGCATACCGACGGCCCCCGCCCACTGCCGCAGGAGCCCGTCGCGGTGGACCCCGGTGCGCCGCCAGCCGGCCCAGGCCACGAGCCCCGCGCAGGGGATCAGGCAGGCGACGACGAACGTCGTCCGGACCACACGACTGCGGGCAGCTTGCTGGGCGACGAACATCCTTGTCCCTCGCGGACTCCCGGGCGATCCTTCCCCCGGTGGCCTTCCGACATCGTCACCGGGCGCGGGCCAGGTCGTGGTAGAGCTTGAATCGCGCGAGCATCTCCTCGACGCTGTCGCCGCCGAACTTGTCGACGAGCGCCGCCGCCATCTCGAAGGCGACGACATGCTCGACGATCACGGAAGCGGCACTCACCGCACAGACGTCGCTCCGCTCGTAGGCCGCTTCCTCCGCCTGCTTCGTGCGGAGATTGACACTCTCGAGCGGCTTGCGGAGCGTGCTGATCGGCTTCATCGCAGCCCGGATCACGAGCGGCTGCCCGTTGGTCATCCCCGCTTCAAGGCCACCGGCGTTGTTCGTCGGCCGGGTGAAACCGAGATCGGTCTGATCGCGGCGAGCGGCGTCGTAATGGATCGGATCGTGGACCTGCGAGCCACGCCGTCTGGCGGCCTCGAAGCCGAGACCGATCTCGACCCCCTTGATCGCCTGCACGGCCATCACGGCCTGGGCGAGCCGCCCATCGAGTTTGCGATCCCACTGGGCGTGGGTTCCGAGGCCGATTGGCAGGCCGTCGACACGAACCTCGACGATGCCCCCGAGGGTGTCCCCCTCTTTGCCGACCCGGTCGATGAGCTCCGTCACCTCTTCGTCGCGTTCGGGGTGGAGCGAGTAGATGGCGCTCGAATCCCGCAGCGCCCGCAGCGCGGGGAGGGCCCCCTCACGGGGCCCCAGTTCGATGCCGCCAAGCGAGGTCACCCAGCCGCCGACCTCGATCCCAAACGTGGCGAGGAGTTGGCGGGCGAGGGCTCCGGCCGCCACGCGGGCCGCCGTCTCGCGGGCGCTAGCCCGTTCGAGCACCGCGCGGACGCTGCCGAGATGTTTGACGGCGCCGGGCAGGTCGGCATGCCCCGGCCGCGGACGATCGACGTCGTCGAGCCGTTCGAGCTTGGCGTCGCGATTGACGATCTCCATCGCCAACGGGCTGCCGAGCGTCGTTCCCCGCCACAGACCGGAGAGGAAGCGGACGCTGTCGGTCTCGATCCGCTGACGTCCCCCGCGACCATAGCCCCCCTGTCGGCGCACGAGTTCGGCGTCGATCGCCGGGAGGTCGACGGCCAGTCCCGCCGGGAAACCGTCAACGAGGGCGAGGAGGGCGGGGCCGTGCGATTCGCCGGCGGTCCAGTAGCGCAGCATGGGGCGGGGGAGGGGTTCGCGGTGGGGGAGCCCGTCAAGCGGGTCTGCGGGGGGAGGGCCGGACCACCGATTCTAGTTTCGCTTCGGCCGCATCCCTAGGGCATTGTTGGCCCGGAATCCCCTCGCTGCCAGCCTGCCATCACGCCACCCCGACCGGCGGCGAGCCGGTGAGCAGCCGGCAAGCTTCGAGGTACTTTTGCCGCGTTTTCGTGACGACTTCGGCGGGAAGCTCCGGGGGAGGGCTCGCCTTGTCCCAGCCGCTCGCCTCGAGCCAATCGCGGACGAACTGCTTGTCGAACGAATCGGGGACACGCCCCCCGCCGACGGCCGCCGCCGGCCAAAACCGCGACGAATCGGGGGTCAGCACCTCGTCGACGAGGATCACGGTGCCGTCGGCAGCCCGGCCCCACTCGAACTTGGTGTCGGCCAGGACGATTCCGTGCGCGGCGGCGTGGGCGGCACCACGACGGAAGACGTCGAGGCTCTTCGCCTTGAGTAAGCTCGCTAGCTCCGGGCCAATGCTCTCGGCCATGACGGCAAACGAGACATTCTCGTCGTGGCCACTGGTGGCCTTCGTCGCTGGCGTGAAGATCGGCTCGGGGAGTTCGTCGCCAGCGGAGAGCCCGAGCGGCAGGCTCTCGCCACAGACCGTGCCGCTCCGCCGGTATTCGGCCCATCCGCTCCCGGCGAGCCGGCCGCGGACGACACACTCAAACGGAATCACCTCGGCCGCGCGCACGAGCATCGAGCGGCCACGGAGCGGCCCGAGGTCGACGCCCGCCGGCAGCCCCATCGCGTCGACATCGGTCGTGATCAGGTGATGGGGCACCGGCCGGGGCCCGTGGGAGAGCCAGTCAAACCAGTGGCGCGAGATGGCCGTCAGCACGCGGCCCTTGTCGGGGATCGGCGTGGGGAGGATCCAGTCGAAGGCGCTGATCCGGTCGGTGGAGACGATCAGCATCCGCGCCTCGCCACCGGGCCGGTCGGGGGCGAGGCGGTAGCAATCGCGGACTTTGCCGCGATGGACGGGGCCGAGAGGGAGATCGGTGCTGACGACG
>JBIIQL010000205.1:0-6463 GCA_044342095.1 Pirellulales bacterium | reverse complement strand
GGCGAGCACACGGACGAGTTCCTCCCGGCGCCGCTCGTCCTCCTCCTCGCCAAGCACCTGGGAGAGGAAGAGCATCGAAAAGCCATGCCCGTAGGTGTAGCGGTCGTCCCCCTTGGGATCACCGATAAGCCCATTGGTGCGGGAGCGGCTGACGAGATAGTCGACCGCCTGCCGGATCGGCTCGGCATATCGCCCCTGGGTCGTCGTCGATCCCTCCATGAGCATCGCCGTCCCTGCAAGGGCCGTCATGGCCGTCGGATAGCGTCCCTCGTTCGCCGCCCAGCTTCCGCGCCGCGACTGCTTCTTCACCAGCCAATCGAGCCCGCGGGCGACGACCTTCTCCCGGGCCGACCGATCGCTTCCTCCCCCGCCGGGCAGATCCTCATCCGCCCCCTGCACCCGACCTGCGAGCAGGACCGCGAGGGCGAGGAGGGCCGCCACGGGCCACGCCGACGCGCCGGTTCGGCCCACGGGCCGCGGGGATCGATACGGGGCTGGCGACAGGGGATCCATGACAGACCTCGGCGTGCGTTGAACGAAAAGCGGATGGAGCAGATCTCGGTCGATCAAAACGGCAAGGGGAGAAGGAGGGCTTTCTCGAACCAGTATTCCAGCTCCGTGAGGACATCCCGCGACGCCGGTTGCCGGCCAGCCGCCTGGAAAGGCGGGCGTGGGGCGGTCGGCTGTCCGGTGAACTCGAGGACGACGTCGCCCCCGTCCGCGGCCCCACGGCCGACGGTCACGGTGTGGGCTGCAGGGTCTCCGACCATGTCACACCCGAACAGCATGTGCTGCTGCGCCGCGATCTTGTCATCGACACAGAGCGCTTGGCCAGTGCGTTTGTCGAGGCAGAGGATTCCCAGCCGCGTCCGTTCCCCGCCGCGCGCCGGCGCGATCTGGCGGGCGAAGAGGAGCACCGGCAGCGACTCGGGTTGATCGGGATTGAGACAATGGCGCAAGACCGTCGCGGGGACGGGCCAGAGGATCGCGCCGTCCGTCCGCCCGACGGCCCACAGCGTCCCGGTGGCCGGCTGGCTGACGTCCCGCGACGAGGCCTGCTGGGGAAGATTGGTGATCATCCCCACCTTTTCCATGAGCTTCCGCTCCTCGGGCGTCTCCTGCCGCCCCACGAAGACGAGGAAGCGATCCTCCCACGGGCTGACACGAACCTGCTCCATTCCCCGTGGCATGTCGGGAAGCATGGTGCGGAACCGGACGGCCCCGGACACGAGATCGAGCACGGTGAGCGTTCCGGAAGGCTCGACGATGGCGAGCGACTCAGGCCCCGCCCAGGTCGCCCGCGCCTCGGGGGCGAACGTCCCCATCGCCACGCTCGTCATCGTGACCGGATCGAGGAGGAGAAGCGTGGCCGGTTGCAGCCCCCCCTCCGGCCGCGCCGGAGCCGCGCCTTCCGGTGCCGCCGCTGCGTCCCCGTCCGCCAACACGACGATCCGTCGGCCACACGTGACGAGCCGACGATCGCGGCGTGGCAGGTCGCCCACGCGCACCAGCCTTCCGTCGACCATCGACACGACCGCCGACTCGCGGCCGTTGGCCGGAACGACGCAGACATAGTCCTCGTCCCCGACGATCTCGCCGGCCGCAGGAAGACGGTGACGCTCCCAGAGGAGGCGGCCCGTGACGGGATCGTGGAGTTCGAGCGACGTGTTGACGAGCACGGGAACACCCCCGACCCGCGCGTGCCCCCCCTGCACCGCCATCACCGGTACCGCTTCCTCCGGTTCGGAGATCCGCAGCCCGAGGGGAACGTTGCCGAGACGCCCGATTCGCCCCCCCATGCCGCGGCCGAGGAACGGCATCGGGACCTCGTTGACCGCCCCCGAGGTGTCGTTGAGCAGCCACAGGCGACGGTGTTTTTGTCCGGGCGCGGACGAGAGTTCAAAGCCGGCGAGCATCGGACCGGAGCGGACGACCACGATCCGGCCGACGGTCGATGCCTCGGCGCCGATCGCCTGGAATCCGGCCCACCCGTCGAATCGCCCCGGGACATCAAATCCGAACGGCTCGCCGATCCGCCGGCCGTAGCCGTCGGTGGCGAGCAGCCCCGGCTGCTGCATGTCATACCCCAGGCGCAGACCGGGAAACGCGGAAGAGTCGCCGTCCTGAACGGGGATCGGCATCACCCGGGTCATCCGGCCACCGTCATCATTGCCCCCTCGTCCGGCCCCCCCGCGCCGCTCGAGCACCCTGCCGAATGGCCACGCCGCGTCGACGTCGCTGGCCGGTGGTCCGTTCCCGGCGACGATCGCCGCTGGCCTCTCCTTCGCCCCGTCGGCGGCGCCATCGATGGCTGGCCCTTGATTGCGGCGGAGGCCGGGAATGAGGAGGTCCCGCCTCACGGCCAAATCCCGCCCGGCGTCGGTCGACGCGCCGGAGATCGTGATCATCTCCCCCAAAGCCTTGACGAGATCTTCCCGGGCCCGCCGACCATCCGGATGGCCGGAGAACCATTCGGCCAGGGCCGTGAGCCTCTCGACGCGTTCCGGCACCGGCAGCACGGCTTCGGCCGCCGCGATCCGCTCCGCGACGAAGCGGTCGATCTCCTGCCGGAGCGCCGGAGGCGACGTGGCGAGAAACTGCCGCAGGCGCCCCTGCACCCATCGTCCCTCGGAGACCGAGACGAGCGGATCGACACGATCGGTGACGAGCGCGGCATTCGGGTCGGCCGACATCGGCGACGGGGCGTCGAGGCAGCGACGGAACGTCGCCCAGGCCGCCGCAACATCTCCGCTCCGAAGGTGGCCATCGACGATCAGCCGGAGCATCGATCGCTCCGGCGCCGACCGCGGGCCGTCGGCAAGGCGGGCGTTCCAGAGCGGAACAGCGGCGGTGAAATCGCGTTCGAGGGCCGCCAGGAGCGCGTCGCTGACGACCGCATCGGGGATGGCAGCGGGCGCGGCGTTGTGCGCCGCCACGATGGCGCCGATTCCGTCGATGACGTTGCCCCGGTCGATGGCCATTTGCCCCTTCCAGAGGAGTGTCCCCGGATCGGACTTCCCCTGCCGGAGCGCCGTGTCGATCCGTTCCTCGAGGGCGGCGGTCTGGTGGAAGACGTCGAGCGAATCGACCCCCTGCGACACCACCTCGCCCCGGTACGCCACCAGATTCCCCGCCACCGTCCCGCCCCGAGCAGGCGACCGGCCGACGACGGTGCCGTCACCGAGATTGACCTCGATCACCTCAGGGGTGTCGAGCGGCAGGAAGAGCCGGCCTTCGGTGATCACCCCGCGGCCACTCGGACAGGCACCGGAAAGAACGAGAGGGGTCGCCCACCGCGGCGTCCCATCGACGAGGCTCAGGCTTTGGACACCACGACGGCCGACGATGATCACGCCGCCATTGACGACCCCGGCAACGTACAAGCCTTCCTTGCGAGGTTGCTTCCACGCGATGCTCCCCGTCCGCAGGTCGACGCAGTGAATCTCGTCCGATTCCCGTGGCGTGAGGATGATCCGGCCACCGGCCACGACCGGGACGCCATCCCGCCAGCCGGTGGTGGCCGACGGCCCCGAACCGGCACCGAGCATCTGGCCGTTGATCACCACGGCCCCGCCGACCGCATTGCCGCGACGGATCCGCACGCCGTTCTGGAGGAGCACCGTGTCGCCTCCCGCCGGCTGGGGATAGGTGTAGGCCCAAAGGAGTGTCCGCGTGGCGAGATCGACGGCGACGGTCGTCCCGGCGCCGGTCGGGCAGGCGAGCACGCCATCGCCGAACGACGGGGACAATCCCCCGACGCGGCGCAGATGGCTTTCCCGGTTGCCGATCGCCCGCTCTTCCTCGAGCTCGGCCAGCGGCTGCGACCAGAGCAGCGCTCCATCGGCAGCGGCCAGGACGTCGAGGCGGATCTCCCCCCGTTCCTCGATGAGAACGAACAGCTGATCACCGATCGGAAGGGGTGCCCCGAGATACCATCCGCCTGCCGGAGGCCTGCCCCCCGGAAACCCCGGCGGCTGAGCGGGAGGCGGCGCGGGCTGGGCAGCGGGGAGACGCCACACCAACTCGCCGCGGTTGGCGAGCCGATAGGCGGAGAGGACGTTGGCGCCGCTCGGCGCGGGGGGCAGGGCGCGGAACATGCCGTTGAAATTGTTGACGGCCGGGCCGGCGAGGGATGCCGGGTCACTCTCGACGGCGAACACCAGTTCGCCATTGCTCGCGAGGGTTCCGCTCGTGGCATCGTCGAACACCCCGCGGATCGCCGCCCGGGCTTCGGCATCCCCGCTCTCGTCCCCGTCGGCGCCCGCTGGTGTGGAGTCGAAGAACGAGCCGGCTGCGCCTCCGGTCTGCAGCCACAACCGCTTTCCGGTCTCGAAGTCGACGGCGAGAAGTCCCATCGGCGTGTGGGCCAACAGGAGGCCGTCGACTGCCAACGGGGTACCCGCCGGAAGGAGCGGCATGTCGCGGTCGGCAAACATTTTGCGGCGTCGCTCGAGGAGACGCGCCTCCTCCGGGTGGCGCGTGAGCGGCACGCGGTACCGCGGCACGAGGAGCGGCCGCGACGCCGACACGACGGCATTGCGGGCAGCGTCACCACGATGGAGCCACCACTCGCTGGCGCGACGGCCGACACCACTGGCCGGCGAGCCGGCAAGGGCCTCGAGCCACGCGGCGGCGCCTCCCCCCGGATAATCGAGAGCCACATCGCGCCCGCCGACGCGCACCTTGCCGATCCCCGCCGCGCGGGCCTTCTCCAGGATGGCGATGGCCGCGTCCCGTTCGCCGGCACGCCACCAGGCGACGGCGCGCATCACCGGGAGCGTCGGCTCGTATTCCTCCCGGCCAGGGGCGCTTGCCAACCGCTCGAGCCACGAGGCCGCTTCGAGGGGCTTGCCTTGCTCGAGGGCCTCGAGCGCGGCGAGCATCGTCGCCCGCCGGCCGGCCGGCGTGTGAAACCAACGGCGCGCCACCTCGACGACCGCGACGAAATCCCCCGATCCGATCGCTTGCTCGAGAAGCCGGTCGGCGCGGGCACGGAACTGCAGTTCGTAGGCCGTCCGTCCGGCGGTAGGGAGCGATCCCAGGAGACGATTCGTCTCGGTCTTGATGCTTCTCCAGGTGCTTTCGCCCCCCGAAGGGCGGAAGAAGAAATCGCGATCGCCGCCCAGGATCTCGTCGACGAGGGTGGCCGAATCGCTCCAGCGTTCATCGGCGATCAGGCGTCGGACACGATCGAGTTGCCTCTCTTTGAGTCGATCGGTGGGCAGCGACACCCCACCCTCATCCCCTCCATCGCCACCGTCGTCGGCCGGAGGGTCGGTGTCTCCGGGGCGCGGGAGATCGTCCTCCGCTGCCCCCTCGTCGGCCTCCGCCTGCGCGTCGTCGTCCGTTTGTGCGCGGACGGAAAGGGACCAAGTGGTGGCGCTGAATCCGACCACGAAAGCGATCAGCAAGAGAGGGAGCGGCCCGGAAAACCGCCTCGGCGACGGCGTCCCGACAGGGACCGGCGACACTCCACCCCACACTCTGCACCAGCCCGACCAGCGGTTCGAACGTGCCATGTCGTGCCCCGAGTCCCCTGCGGAATCCATCCAGCCACCCCTCTTTCGCCCCGGCTGGAACGACCAAAAGGCGCGGCCCCCCTGAGCAGGAATCTTCCCCTGAGGGGGGTGAAAGTGGACAAAATACGGGCTTTTCAGCACCAATCGACGGTTTCGACCGTCGCGCATCCGCCGGCCCGAGACCCATCTTAGGCCGATCGCCAGTCGGGCAGCAACAAAGCCGTGCGCCCGGGTTCACGGTTGCCCCAACGGGTCCGACCGGGATTTTCCCCGGAAATCATCGCGGTTTTGGTTTGCAATTTCATTTCCAGAGCCTCTAATCACCGAACCTTTCCCGGCACGCGATGCCGGGCTCGGGGCAGCGGCGGGGGTTCTGCCGCACACCAAACCTTTCCACTAACTTTCCACTGGGAGACGAGGCGATGGCGAAGAAGTCGGGCAGCAAGCCGCTCACGAAGACCGAGATCCTCCGGAACATCTCGGAGTCGACGGGCCTTGCGAAGAAGGATGTGGTCCTCGTGTTGGATCACCTCACCAACGAGATCCAAAAGGCCCTCAAGGGCTCCGGCATCGGGGTGTTCTCCATCCCCGGTCTGGTCAAGATCGAGCGCCGCAAGGTGCCTGCCCGTCCCGCGCAGAAGGGCGTCAAGAACCCCTTCACCGGTGAACTGCAGGACCGTCCGGCCAAGCCCGCCAGCGTCAAGGTGCGTGTCCGCGCCCTGAAGAATCTCAAGGCTATGGTCGCTGGCTGATCTCCCGCCTGAGGGCCCCGGCTCCAGGCACTTGGTCGATCGAACGAGGAGGGGCGGCGTCCGAAAGGCGCCGCCCCTTTTTTTTGTGCCTTGTCGTCACCGCGGCCCATCCCGCCGTCAACGGACCGGCGCGGCAACACCGGCGATCCCTCCGGAGGCGGCCGCAGCGGCCCCCGACTCACAGGGGTAAAA
>JBIIQL010000203.1:0-6464 GCA_044342095.1 Pirellulales bacterium | reverse complement strand
CCTCGCCATCGCGTCGTCCCAGCTGATCGGCTTGTAATACTGCTCCCCCTTCTCGAGCACGACCGGCTCCACGAGCCGCCCCGAATGCTCGAGCTGGTAGGGGGAGAACTGCTGCAACTGGGCGACGGAGTAGGTGGAGAAGAAGTCTCGCTTCACCCCCCCCTGCATGTCGGCCACCATCGCCTGGAACGATTTCTTGCAGACCTCGGGGAAATGCCCCGCCTCGTTCACCATCCCTCCCGACTGTCCCCCCATGCCCAGCGCGCAGGTCTTGCAGGCGTTCTTCGAGCGCATCGCCTTCCAGAGCTTCCAAAAGCCCCCCGCCTCACGCGACTTCTTCAGCGTGTAACGGATCGCCCGCCAGCCACCACCCGTCTTCACCCGCATGTTGGGAACCCTTTCCGCTGTGACCTTCGCTCAGCACGACACCGGCAGCCGGGCCGCCATGACTCTCACTTCCGCGCCGGCAGCACCTGGATCTCGACCCGGCGGAACTCGATCGGGTGGCTCTCCGACTGGAGCGAGATCGTCCCGCCGTCGAGGAGGAGCTTGCCGTCGCGCTTCGCGATCAGCCCCTTGGAGTGGGGATCGTTCGGATCGAGCTGCGCCCCCTCGTACTCGAGCACCGGCTCGCCGTTGACGAGATGCCGGATCACCTTGTCGCCATCGACCTCCACCTCCACCGTCACCCACTGGTCTCCCCGGTAGGTCTTCGACTTCGAGGTCGTGCAGTGGGGCGTGAAGAGCTTGCCGTCCATGACGACGTTCGTGCCGGGGGTGCAGAGGTTCGCCGTCGTCCGCTCCCCCTCGGGGGCGCCGCCGAGAAACTGGACCTCGATCGACGCCGGGAAATCCTGGTCGAGCGCCATTCCCTTCGGGTCCTCGCCGTGGAGCATCACCCCGGAGTTGCGGATCGCCCAGCCTGGCCCCCCCGGGCACTGCTCGCCGGTGAAGCGGTAATCGATCCGGAGCTTGTATCGGGAAAACGGCTCGGCAAAGAACAGGTGGCCGAACTTCTCCCCGAAGGTCGGATATTTGGCCGGGTCGTAGACGACCTTGAGGACGCCATCCTCGACGCGGAAGGTGTCGCCGTAGTTGTCGCCGAGGGCCTCGCCGCGGATCTTCGGCGTCCACCCGGTGAGATCCTTCCCGTTGAAGAGCGGCCGCCAAGCCGGCTCCTCGGCGTGGGCAACTCCCGTGGCACAGGCCACGAAGCTCCCCACGAGGGCCAGGATCGCCACCATCCAGCGGAGGCGGGGGGACCGACACGAAGACGACATCTTCAGGCTCCAGACGGGAGGGGGAGAACAGGGGCGCGTACCCCGCCGCCCCGAGCCTCCAGCATACCCGGCCGCCGGGCTGACGCCCTGCCCCACATTCCCTTCGATTCAGCCCCGCCCTGGCGGGGCGAGGCTGACGGTCACGGTCTTCGTCTCGAGGTAGGGGTCGAGGCCCCGTTCGCCGAGTTCGCGGCCAAAGCCCGATTGCTTGAAGCCACCGAACGGCGCGGCGGCGTCGAAGACGTCGTAGCAGTTCACCCACACCGTCCCCGCCCGGAGCCGGCGGGCGACGTCATGCGCCCGGGCCACGTCGCGCGTCCACACCGCCGCAGCGAGGCCGAAGTCGGTGGCGTTAGCGCGGCGGATCAGTTCGTCGGTGTCCTTGAAGCGGAGCACCGAGAGGACGGGGCCGAAGATCTCCTCACGGGCGATCGACATCGTGTCGCTGACGTTCGTGAACACGGTCGGCTCGATGAAGAAGCCCTTCGTGCCGTGTCGCTTCCCGCCGGTGGCGCACGTCGCCCCCTCGCGCTTCCCGGCCTCGATGTAGCTGAGGATCTTGTCGAACTGCGCCTTGTCGACCTGCGGGCCCTGCTCGGTGTCGGCACGGAAAGGATCACCGACGCGTCGCTTCCGCGACAGCTCCACGACCCGCTCCACGAAGGCATCGTGGATCGAGTCCTCGACGAACAGCCGCGACCCGGCGCAGCAGCACTGGCCCTGGTTGAGATGGATGCCGAGATGGGCGCCGGCCACGGCCGCCTCGAGATCGGCATCGGCAAAGACGATGTTGGGGCTTTTTCCCCCGAGCTCGAACGTCAGCCGCTTGAGGCTCGTTGCCGCCTGCCGCATGATGATCCGCGCCGTCTCGCCGGAGCCCGTGAAGGCGATCTTGTCGATGCCCGGATGGTCGACGAGCGCGGCGCCGGCCGTCGGCCCGTAGCCGGGCACGACGTTGATCACGCCGTCGGGAATGCCAGCCTTCTGTGCCAGCCGCGCGAGCCTGAGACAGGAGAGCGGCGTCTGCTCCGCCGGCTTCATGACGATCGTGCAACCGGCGGCGAGGGCCGGGCCCCACTTCCAGGCCACCATGAGGATCGGGAAGTTCCACGGGATCACCTGCCCGACCACCCCCACCGGCTCGCGGCGCGTGTAGCAGTGGTAGTTGCCGTTGATCGGGATCGTCGAGCCCTGGATCTTGTCGGCCCAGCCGGCGTAGTAGCGGAGGCACTGCACGGCCAGCGGGATGTCGATGGCCCGCGAGTCAGCAAGGGGCTTCCCGTTGTCGAGCGACTCGAGCGCCGCCAGTTCGTCGATCTCCGCTTCGATCAGGTCGCACAGTCGGTGCATGAGCCGGCCACGTTCGCGGGCGTCCATCCGCGGCCACGGGCCCTCGTCGAAGGCGGCCCGGGCGGCTTTCACCGCCGCGTCGATGTCGGCGGCGTCCCCTTCGGCGACGTCGGCGATCGGCTCCTCGGTGGAGGGATTGACGGTGGCGAAGGTCCGACCGCTGCGGGCAGGCACCCACTGGCCATCGATGAAAAGTTGAGTTTGGCGAACCTGGGCAGGGCCTGAGGCCCGGATGGCTGGTGTGGCGATGGCCATGGGGCGATCTCCTGAGGCTGTATTCCCTGAAAAGTTGCCGTGGTCAGGCTACCTGCTATAGGATCAAGAGGACAACATTCGGGGCGGCACGCGTGGTGCCGCCGGTAAAAGCCCCTTCGGCATGCATGCTGGCGGGCTGGTTTCCAGATCGTATCCAGGAGAATCGAACTGATGCGCAAGGCTTTCTTGATGGCGGTGGCGCTGGTCCTCGGTGTCGCCGTGACGGCTCAGGCCGAGGTGACCAGCGGCCCGCAGGTGGGTGATACGGTCGGCGCGTTCACGGTGACGAAGGTCGCCGGCAACCCCGACGACGGCGTCGATGCTGGGAAGAGCCTCTGCTACCGCTGCAAGATGGGCCAGCGCCCGGTGGTGATGGTGTTCGCCCGCACGGCCGACCCGAAGCTCGCCAAGCTGCTGAAGAAGATCGAGGAAGAGGTCGAGGAGCACAAGGACGACAAGCTCACGAGCTTCGTCAACATGATCGGTGGCGACGCCGAGACCCTCACGAAGCAGGCAGCCGAGTTCGTCAAGGCGAACGACCTCAAGCGGATCGCCTTCGTCGTCCCCGAGGACGCGAAGAACGGCCCCGAGGACTTCAAGATCGCCTCCGACGCCGACGTCACCGTCGTCTGCTACAAGGGTGGCAAGGTCAAGACGAACCACGCCTTCGCCAAGGGCCAGCTCGACGACGCCACGATCGACGCGGTCGTGAAGGCCTCGTGCGCCTTGGTCGAGTGACGCATCTTCAGCTCGGCTGATCGATCCGATCGGCCACGATTCCAAGGACGGCCCGGGAGACCTCCTCCCGGGCCGTTTTTTTTTGCCAAAGCCCCCCCGCACCGGCTTTTTTCCCTCCCCTCCCCCCCATGACGCATCCCGAATCGGCGGGTATAGTTAGGGAGGTTTCTCCTGGGAGTTCCCTGGGTGGATTCCACAGGGCAGCGTAGCTCAGTTGGTTAGAGCACCGGCTTCATAAGCCGGGTGTCGCCGGTTCAAGTCCGGCCGCTGCTAGTCCCTTTGGATAACCGTTCGTTTCTCGACGGTTGACGTGGGTTCTCGCTCACGACCGGGCTTTGTGAGCCGCCGCCCCGCGACGGCTCCTTCGCTCCGGTCGACTTGCAGCGTCCCCTTTGGCGGACGCCGCCGGCTCGCTTCGTCACGAACGCAGGCTCCCGCCGTACCGAATCACACCAGTTCGGAGAGGGCGTCGAGCGCGGCTGCGTAGTCCGGTTCATCCGTGAACTCGCTCACGACGTCCGCGTGTCGGACGATGCCTTCAGCGTCGGCGATGAATACCGCCCGGGTCAGGAACATCAAGTCCGGCAGATAGATGCCGAAGGACCGGGCGAACACCCCGCGATAGTCGCTGGCGACGACCAAAGACGCGAGCATTTCCTGGTCGCTGAATCGATTTTGCGTGAACGGCATGTCCGAACTGACGAGATAGGCCATGACCGATCGATCGAACCGCGCGAGGAACTGCTCGAACCTCCGGGCCTGCATCGCCCCCACCCGCGTATCGACCGAGTGCAGGCAACAAAACAAGACGGGCATCCGGTAGCCGGTGGCCACGCTCCGATCGATCAGGTTCGCCTTGCGATCGCGAAACTGCCACAACTCGAAGTCGGGCAGCGGATCCCCTTCGGCCAATTCAGGCCCCTCGAGCGTGTACGGGTCGTCGTACACGAACACCGTGCGAGGCTCCGACATCGACCCTCCAATTCCGCCCACTTGATCGCCCACCATGATTGTCTCCCCATTCCCGGCGCCAACGCCGCCGGTCACGATGTTCCGTACGATTTGTAGTCCTTGAACCAGTCGCTTGCCTGCCGAGCTCTCAAAACCACCCGGTTTCTATGCGCATCCGCGGGATCCGTCCGCAACGAGGCACGCTCCACGAGATCGGGCGGCGTGAGTCGTAGGGTATACACCTTCGTTGCCGCGGAAGAGGGCTGTCTATACACAGACGTCACAACCCGGAGCCAACCAGGGAACTTCCATCTCATGAAAAAATTTACAAGGTTTTGGCAATCCGTGCGGTTCGAGACCCAACCAAAGTCGATGCTCTTTTGGTCCGGGGCGACGGTGATGTGCTCATCCGGTTGGGGAGCAGTTTGTCTCCATAGCTGAAGAACTGTTGAATCACTGCCCCAGATCACGGCCGGGAAGTCGAACTCCTGCCTGCCACCGCCGACCGTTCCCTTCTTGAGTTGCGACTGTCCTCCTTGCCTCGTTGGCCATTGCACCTGGAGCGTATCTTGGATCCTGCCGTCATTGCCTTGGACGATCGTATTCGACGCCGACACAGTGACGCCGGTGATATTTTCAGCACGAAGCGCGTTGACCAATCGGCAGGCAAGTGAACCGGCGGCAAACCCCGCCTTCGCTGGGTCTAGCCGGATAGCCGGACGGTCATGGCTGAACGCGTTGCTCGACTTGGCGCCCATGCAGAGCGCGAGCGTGATCTGCTGCAGCCCGAATCTCCCTTCGGTGCCTTGAATGGCACGCTGAGGAGAGTTTGGGGCCATCGTCACGTCGTCATAGCACTTCTGGCACACTCGCGCGCGCTTGACGCTCTCGGTCTTGTTGCTCGTGCCGATGAGGGCCTTGGCGAGATCGACCCTCCAACGCGAGCAATCCTCGCAAAAAATGCCGCCGCACCGGCGGCAATGATGCTTTCCCGATGAGAGAAAACTTTTGGCGACGGCTGTCTTGAAGTTTCTGGCGCATCCCTCACACGACAATACCTCGCTGTCCATTTTCCACCGCGCATTGTGCGCGAGGCCCGTGACATCCTGCATGGCCTTCTGGACGCGTGGTCTGAGGCCGTGCCGGCAGAGGGCTCTCACGAGAGCGTCGGGCTGGATGCTCTCGCTGCCCATCGAGAAGCCATCTGCGTCGCCGCCGCCGCCGTGACAGTTGATCCGCAATTTGTTCGTGGTGCTGGGATCCGCAATCCACTGCACCAGCGACCGGAGTTGCGGATGCGTTGCGCCGTCCATCAGTCGCTCGATCGAGACGATACACGCCACGTAGCGGATCCGGCTCAGCTCATCGCTGATCGTGCCATCCGGTTTGAGCCTGAGAAAAGTCCGCTCCGAGTACGTCACCTCCGAACTCGAGAGCAGCCGAGCGTTGCTTTCCGATTTCATCCACGACCAGAAGCCCGACTGAACACCCTCGTTCTTGTTTTCGCGATAGTTCTGTTGGCTATCGATGTCTTTCATGAAGTCATAGAGGTATTCCCGGCCACGATGCGTGAAGTAATGCTTGGGGTCCTTGAGTCCGCCGGGGGCCGGGATGGTGCTCGTGCAGAGATGGAGGTCGAGATACCGGTTGTAATTCGTCATGTCCTGATTTCCGTCGGTGCGGGGCCGTGAGGTCGCCGATGCCCCGCTGGCTTGGTGCCACCCGGTGCCGGTGGGGGCGTCATCTTGGGCAGCCTACCCTCTGTAGGATTGGCAAAGAATAGGTCGGCACATGGCATTTCGCGAAGCGTCGGCCAACTGGTCGGGCGACCGGACGACAGCCCAGCTAGCGAGCCCGTTCGGCATCCACACGAGCCAGGTGACGGCTTGG
>JBIIQL010000202.1:0-6466 GCA_044342095.1 Pirellulales bacterium | reverse complement strand
CGTCGCGTTTTCCAAACCCCGCCACACTCAGCCGACCTCACCCCTAGCTCCGAAGGATTACGACCATGATGGTCTTCTTCGATGTCGAGGCATCCGTTGATCGAGGAACGTTCAGCACCCGTTCGGCCACGGCGATTTCCCGGTTCAACAGCGTGCCGGGCAACCTCTCGTCGCTCGTACTCTCGGCTGACCCGGCGGTGAGGCGGCGTCTCGAGGCAGCTACGGAACTGGCTGGTTGGTCGATTTGTGACGTGCCCACGGACAGCGTCGATTTCGACGTCTTTGCCAACCACGATTACCAACTCGTGATCGTCGATCTCGTTCATCCGCTCGGTGGAGATTTGGAGACCGCCGAGCACTTCGCGGAGCGAGTCGCCGCCCGTCCGGAGACGCTTCTGGTCGTCTTGGGCGAAGAAGACTCGATCGACCATGAGATCTGGGCCCGTTGCCACGGTGCTTTCTGCCATCTCTCCGGAAGTGTTTCCGGCGATGCTCTCGTGTCGCTGTTCAACAAGGCTCGGGCCTCGGCGAACCGGCACACATCACGGGCCTTCCGCTGCGGCGTCTGATAGGCAACGGCTGCTCCGCCAACCGACGCCGAGCGATCTCGGTCGCCCACTGGAATGGATTGCCTGTGATCGTCGGTTCACCACGACATCGGTGACCCACGGGGCTCTCGGGCGGCCTGTCGTTGCGAACATCGTCTCTGACCGGTGGCAACGGCAATCGTTGCCCTCCCTGCTCCCAAGGCTTGCAGGGGTCGCCAATTATCCGCGGCTTTCAGCCGCGAACGCACCTCGCAGCCTCGCGACGCCCCACGCCCGCTTGGGATTTCCAAACTCGGGCGTTGGCAGACGGCCAAAGAGCGGCCCTCCGAATCCCGGGCGTGGCATGTCGCATGAACGAGGCTGCCAGGGCTCTGGTCGGCTTCCGGGGTTCGCTCGAGTTCGCTCGAACTCGACGGTATCACCGCGCCCTCCGACGAGGCTTCGAGAGCTTGGCGCGTCACGATCGCCCGCTCACGCTCTGAGGACGGAAGACGGTCTCGGAGAACGCCTCGGAAACGGCGGCGACTTCGAAAACTCGTGCGCCCCGATCGGTTCCGTTGAGGGGAGCGTTTAGCCTTCCGCGGGCACAGCGACGATTTTCTCGACCTCATCCAGACGACGCTGATCGGCAGGGGAGAGCCACTGATCCGCCAGCCCCTTCGACCGTGCCCTGTCGAGGGCGGCACGTGCCTCGGAGATCCGGCCGTTGGCGGCCTCGACGACGGCCAGATGGAGATAGCGGAGCGGCGTCGGATCGAGCACCGCTTCGCTGATGTCCTCGAGCGCTCGGATCGGCTGCCTGAGTGAGAGCCGGACCATCGCACGGGTATCGAGGAGTTCCGGATCAGGGCCGAGCCGGCGGATGGCCCGATCGAGGAGTTCTGAAGCCTCGAGGGCGGTCTCGTCACGAGTCAGCAGCCAGGCCAGATTCGCCGACACCCTCGCGGCCTGCTCGTCACCGAGTTCGCCAGAAGCGAGAAGTCGACGGTAAATCGCTTCGGCTTCCGCCGGACTGCCGATTCGCTCCACGATCGACGCGGCCCGGAACTCGATCTCTTGGTTGCCCGGATTCTCCCGCCGCGCCCGGTCGATGATCAGATTCACCCTCGACGTGACACCCGGATCGAGCGGCCCGGGCACCTGTTTGAGGATGCCCTGCAGCGTCGCGAGGATCCGAGGAAAGGGGAAATCACCGGCAAGCTGCAGAAGGACTTCGATGGCCTCGACGGTCTGTCGCTGCCGGCCGAGAAAAGCGGCCCGGTCGAGGCCGCCGAGTGGGGCGAGCGCGGCATATTCCTCATAGAACCGCCCAGCCGGCTCCGCGAAGCCGAATTCCTCGACAATCTTCGCCCCGGCAAGGAGCCGATCGACGTTCTCCTTCCGCACCCGTTCGTCCGGGAGCAGGCGTTTGAGGACCTGTTCCACGCCGGCCTGGTTCCCCTGGGCCACCGACAGTTTCAGTTCGAGACGACGGAGGGCCGGTGAATCCTTCTCGCCCACGCGGGCTCGATCCATCCACTGGCGAGCGGAAAGAAGATCGCCGTGATCGATCAGCGCATCGACGAAAAACGCCCGCAGGGCCGGCGTGGCGTCCTCGGTCAGGGCAATGTCGAGGAGCACCTTCCGGGCTTCCTCCCAATGATCGAGGCGCGTCTCCAGACGAGCCTTCGTGAATCGCTCATCGACGGTGAGTGGACGCCGTTCGGCGAGGACACCAAGCAATTCGATGGCCTGCAGCCAGTGGACCGGTTCGTTCCGTGACTGGAGGAGATCGACCGTGATCGCGAGATCCTCGGTGGCTTGGTTCCCGTCTGCATCGACGTTCGTGGCGAGCAGGCGGAGCGCCTCTTGGAACTCCGGATACGATTCCTTGGCCAATCGAATGGCGAGCATCCGCTTGGCCCATTCCAGGGCCAGGGTGCCCTGGGCGGCGTCGAGGGCGATGATCCTGCGCAATTCGGCCTGAGCCTCGGTTTCCTGTCCGGATCGGATGAGGAACTCCGCAAGTCCCCTGGCTGCATCGAGGTCCTCCGGAGCCGCTGCAACTTTCTCGCGATGGATCGATTCGGCACCGGAATAGTCCTCGAGCGTCTCGAGGGCCCGAACATTCAAGGTGTCGCGACGCTCCGCCGGCAGCGCCTGCTCGGCCCGGCGGATGGCCTCGCGGGCTTCGCCACGCCGCCCCTGCGTGACGAGATAGCGAATCAGGGCCAACCGGACGTCGAGACGGTCGGGAGCGACGTCGATCGCCCTGCGGAAGGCCGTCTCGGCCTGCTTCGGACGGCCACAACTTCCAAGGAGCCTTCCGTACCACATCCATTGCAACGGATCGCGGCATTTTTCGGGGGTGATCCGCTCCCCTCTGGACAGGGCCGCCGAAACCCGCCCCGCGCGGACCTCCATGTCGGCAAGGATTCTTTCGACGGCGGTGCCTCCATGCCCCTCCAGGGCCCGGATCACCTCACGGGTCTCGTCGTAGCGGCCTGCGGCGTGAAGCATGATCGCCAGTCGACGCAGCGTGGCCCATTGCCGGCCCCCGAGGTCGATCGCCCGCTGCAGTTCGCCGATCGCCAGGTTGCGATCCCCGCGGATCTCGGCGATCTCGCTGAGCAACCGTGGCACCATCCCCCAGCGCGGGCGGTCGACCGTCACCTCGACGAGGAGGTGCCTCGCTTCGTCGAGATCGACCTGCTCGTCGGCGGTCAACGCCGCCCCGAGCGCATCCCCGGCGAGCCGGTCGCGACGTCGCTCCAACACCGAGGCGACGAGTTTCACCGCCTTCCCGTACCGGCCGTTGGCGTCATCGGGATGGGCCATCGCCACGAGCGATTCCGCATGGGCCTGGGCCGCGGCGAAATCCTCCTCGATGAACGCCAGATCGATGAGTGTCATGAAGCTCGAGAGGTCTTCGGCGTTGAGCGTGGCCATGATCTTGGCAATCCGACGTGCCCCGGCGACATCCCCGATCTGGAGATATCCGGCCACGAGCTCCTGCCGCACCCTCCCTCCGGCCGTGACGGACAGGGCCCCCGACCGCCGCTCGACGTCGTCGAGTCGACGCGACGCTTCGTCCGGCGGACACTCGAGCGCCACGAGAATCGCGGCCCGGAGCATTTCGGCTGCATTGCGCAACTCCTCCGGGGCTCCGTCGATGAGTTGCAGGGCCGAATCCCCTCCGAGCAGCACCGCTCTCTGCCCGAGCAGAATCGGCGAACGGGGGTGGGTGGCGACCGCGACCGAGGAGCGGGCGATCGCCGCTTCCCGCTGCCCCTTCGCCTCGATGACGTCGATTTCAAGCCCTTCGAGAAGGGCCGGATCGATCGCCTCGGTGGGTGTCGCTTTTTTGAGCTCTGCGATCAGCGTCTCGACCTTGGTCCAATCGCGTTCGGACGCGGGCCGTCTGGTTTGTTCCCACAGCCGCATGCGGATGAGCGGGACGAACACCGCCGGCCGGTTCGCCAGTTGATCGATCGGCATCTCGCGGGCGATGTCCTCGCAGAGTTCGAGCGATCGTTCCGACCAGCCCGCCCGTTCGTACGTCAGCGCGAGCGTCAGCAGGGCCTCGATGAGATTCGGATCCTCGTTGAGGAGCCGGAATCCGGCCCCGAGGGTCCGATCCGACTCGCCGAGGGCGTCGTGGCAGGCGGCAAGGCGGAGATCGATCATCCTGGTGTAGGCGACGTCCCCCACCAGAAGCGGGCGGAGTTTGAGCCACAGCCCGAGGGCCTTGATCCATTTGTGCCCGTCCATCGCCACGACCGCATCGGCATAGAGCGCCGGCACGCAGTTCCCACCCATCAATTCACGGGCCTGGGTGACCGCCTTCTCGAGCTCGTCGAATTGCTTCATGTCGGCGAGGGAAAAGACATATTTCGTCAGCACTCGATTCTCTTCGGGAAATTGCTCGACCCCCTCTTTGAGGTAGCGGAGCATCCCTTCGGTATCCCCCTTGGCCAGAGCGAGATCGGCGCGGGCGATGGCGTAGGCAGGGCTGTCGGAGATGTTGCCGAGGGTGCCGTTGATGATCGCCTCGGCCCGGTCCAAACGGCGTTGGCGGATCGCGACGCAGAACTCCTGGTAGAGCGACTCGTGGTCGCGGGGGGAGAGTTCGACCGACTTCTCGATCGCCTCCGCAGCGGCGTCGAGGTCGCCGTGGGTATCCCGCCACCACGAAAGATACCGCCAGGCAATCGGGTCGTCGGGGGCCACTTCGGTCATCCTGCCGACCACCACTTCGGCCGTTTGAGGATCCTCAAACTGTCGGTCGAGTAACCCTGCCAACAGCAAGAACGCCTCGGTCCGTCCGGGTTGGAGTTTGATCGTCGTATCGAAGGCATGAATTTCCGGCAAATAGCCGACCACCTTGCCGAGCACATCGAGGGCCTTCTCGTCTTCCCGGAGGTTGATGCAGGCCTTCGCGTACATCGTGCTGATCTTCACCCCCTTCTCATCCTCGATCGGATCATCGATGGGAACGTCATCGGGACCGGGCCGCTGCCGAAGCTCGTCAAGATGCCCTTGCGCGGCCTTCGATTCACCGGCGAGCATGAGAAGCTCGACGTGGAGGACGCGCAGCTCGTCCTCGTCCGGCGCGTCACGGAGTGCCTTCTCGGTCTCCCGAATGGCAAAGCGGACGAAATCGGCGGGCCGCCCCGGCTTGTGGGCGAGTTCGTTGAGGAGTCGGGCGTACTGCACGCGCCGCTCTTTGTCACGGGGACGAAAATGAAGATATCTGGAGAATTGATTTGCGGCCTCTTCCGGCTCTCCTTCAGAGAGGGACTGGAGGGCCTTCCTCGCATGAACCTCGGCGTTCCGGCCGGTCTGCCACACGTGAAGGCCGGCAACGCCGAGACCGAGCGCCAAGAGGCAGGCAAGGACACCGAGGAAGAAGGGAAGGTTGACGCGTCGCATGGGGGATGAGCTCGCAGGAATGGCGCGCGAATCACGACACCGGAGTCGCCGTCGATCAGGGCAGCATCGCTCCACCGCGGTCCGAAGACGGCAGAGCACCTCCCCTTCATCCTATCGGTCTGATGGGCCGATTTCCGCCCGCGCCTCCCCCCCCCGATCCTACGGTCGTTAAGACCCAAGTCCTCGGTACGGGCTCCTCGACCGGCGCCGGAAGAGAGCGAGCGGGGCTCGCGAGGTTGGGCCGACCATCGCCCCGGGAAATCAGCGGGTTTTCGGTCATCCACCCCAACAGCTTTCGATCACCCCGTCCGGCGATCCGGACCTTCGCCGGCCAACCGGAGGGGAGCGGAGCGCCGGGGTCGCTGGTGCCCCTTGAGGGGGTCGACAGCGGGGGCAACGCAGTGATGGTCTGTTTCGGTTCTGACGATTGTGCCGTGAAACATGCCATGGTCCTCGAGGCGAGGGGGCACGAGCACCGAGCCGAAGACCCCGATCCCGCCGTTCGGCTGGATCACGATCGTCATCGATCCCGGATCCCGACGGCAACCGGATCGGCATCCATTCGATGGCCTGATGCGGAAACGACGTTTCCTCGGCTAAAATCGAAGCTGACTCGTCCATCTGACTCCGGGGGAATCCATGCGTTCGTCGTTCCGCGGACCGGCACTCGTCGGCCTCATCGTCACCGCTTCGCTGTTCGCCTCCGCCCGCGTCTGCCGGGCCGAGGGCTGGCCCGACTTCCGCGGCCCTTCGGCGCAGGGGCACTCGGCCACGACGGGCTTGCCGACGTCGTTCTCACCCGGCGACCATGTCCGCTGGAAGGTGGCGCTCCCGGGGAAGGGGTGGTCGACGCCGATCATCGATGACGGTCGGGTGTTCCTCACCACGGCGGTCCCCTCGGGGGAGACGCCCCCCGCGAAGCAGTCGCTGCGGGGCCTCTGTCTCGACGCCACCACGGGAGAGACGCTGTGGGACAGGGAGTTGTTCTCCAAGGACATGTCGACGGC
>JBIIQL010000201.1:0-6467 GCA_044342095.1 Pirellulales bacterium | reverse complement strand
AGGCGCCGCCCCTTTTTTTTGTGCCTTGTCGTCACCGCGGCCCATCCCGCCGTCAACGGACCGGCGCGGCAACACCGGCGATCCCTCCGGAGGCGGCCGCAGCGGCCCCCGACTCACAGGGGTAAAATGCCCCCCAGACCGGATTGTGATCGGAGACTTCGAGGGCCCGATCGAGTGGGAGGCCGAAGGTGCTCTGGAGATCGAGGACCCCCCAGCGGCCGAGGTATTCGGTCGTCGCCCGCCGATCGAAGATCAGGTTGTCGTAGGTTTTCGTCCGGTGGGTGTTCGTCGTCACCCCGGACACGGCCCAGGTCACATCGGGCGTCTTCGTGAACCGGCCAAACTGCGGCGGACCGGCGTTGAGATCCCCGAGGAGGATGACATCGTCCTCGTCGGGCCTGACCGTCCGCATGGCGGTGAAGACGTCGACGAGGGCGTCGATCTCCTGCGGGACTTCGTCAGGGTCGGTGTGGATGTCGACCATCCAGAAGGTGAAGGCCTTCGATTCCGGGACGACCCTCGTGCGGAAACGAACATGCATCGGCGGCCGATGGAGTTTGCCGCCGGGGTCGGGGACGACGCCGATCGATGCCGCATCGACCTCGATCCGGTTCATGTCGTAGAGGAAGCAATACTGCTCCTTGCTCACCGTTCTCCCCTGGCGGGGGCCGATGATCCAGTGATACCGACTGCCGTCGGCGTTCACCGCATCGACGAAGCGGGGGATCACCCCGTCCGACTTCGCCCGCACCTCTTGGATGGCAACGATGTCGAACTGACGGACGACGCGGGCGAGGATCTCCACCACATGCGGCTTGGCGATCTTCGATTCGCCGAACACCTGGATGTTGAACGAGGCGATGAGAACCGCATCCCACGGCCTCGAGGCGGGGAGCATCGACGGCCCGGAAGCTCCGCCGGGCGGTGGCGCAGGGCCGACTCCTGCGGCCGGGGGAACCGCGTCGGCGGCGTGGGCCGACGGATGCCGCAGAGGCTCACGGAGCGAAAGCCCTCCGACCAGTGACAACGCCGCCAGGAGCGCGGCAAGCCACTTTACCGGCGACTTTGATGACAGGGCTCGTGCCACCGCCCCCCTCCCTGGGCCGATCCAGTCGCCACGTCGGGCCCCTCCGCAAGCGCCGTCCTTGGCGTGATTGCAGGGCCACCAGAGGCCGTCGACTCTGACTCAGGTATCGGTCGACCGACGGGTGACGGTTGTGCCGTCTTGGCCGGCGCCGCAGGGTCGATTGCCGCGGTGGCGTCAACGCTGCCGGTTGGTCAACCGGTGAGACCGGCGAGGGCCTCGCCTGCCAGCCGAGCCAACCGCGGATCGGCGTCAGAGACGGCCGCCGTGAGGGCAGCCCGGGCGGACGCGGCCGCCGGCCCGATCTTTCCCAGCGCCCAGCAAGCCCGCTGCCGGACTTCGATGGCCTTCCCGGGGGCGAGGCAGGCTTCGAGGGCCGGCACCGCCGACGCTGCCCCCTCTCCTCCCCTTCCCAGGAGCGTGACGGCCCAATAGGCGACGAGCGGGTGATCCGCGGTTGCCAACGGGATGAGATCGGCGATCTGCCCGGAAGGCGGAGGCCCGAGATCCTCGAGGGCCGCTGCTGCCCATTCCCGGACGCTGTCATCGTCGTCGCCGCAGGCCGCCACGAGGGCCGTCGCGGCAGACGCTGCCGACTCGCCGGCTCGGCACAGGGCTTCCGCAGCGGTGGCCCTCGCTTCGGCGTCGGGAGCCGACAGGTGCTCGATCAGGGAGGGGATCGACGGCGTCGAATCAGGCATGGAGAACGTGGCCTGGGGGGATGGGAAACTGGGAGGCGGGATTGAAGATCGAGCCGAACTCCCTTCCAAGCATCGTCCGGCTCGTGGACGGACAACGGTTTTTTCTCTGGACGCCGCCTTCGGCAGCCCGGTGGGCCGTCGCGGGTGGCGGGGAAAAGCTTTCGGGGGATCACCTTCAGGCTTGCCAAACCGACAGAGGAGGCGACGATTCCCTTGGGAGATTCCTCGAGATGGTAGTCTTGTGGGGATTCGCCCCAACCATGATCGACAGCGAGAACTCGCGTGATCCGACCGAAAGGACTCGGTGCTGCCGACGCAGGCTTTTATGCTGCCGACGCAAGGGAGTCGCCCTCGCCAGATCAGGGGGCCATCGCCGCTTCGGATGGAAGGTTGGCCTTCGGGCCCGAATCCATACTCCTGTCAATCGTCATGCCGACGGTGTCTTGGACGGGGTGTTTCGAACCGTGCGTCCGGGCGGTCATCGAGCATTCGGCTGCCCGCGGCGGGGGAGAAGCGGAAATCCTCGTGGTATTCGACGGCGTCGGCGGCCAACCGCCCCGGTGGCTGACCGATGCGGGCGTAAAGGTGGTCGAAACGGGTGTTCGCCGGGGTCCAGCCCACGCCCGCAATCTCGGGGCTGCGGAAGCCACCGGCAACGTGCTGCTGTTCCTCGATGCTGACGTCGAAGTCGCCCCCGACGCCCTCGGGCGGATCTGGGATGCATTTGCCACCTCCCCGGACCTCGTCGCCCTGTTCGGCAGCTACGACGATGCCCCCGCCTGCAGCGGCGTCGTCAGCCAGTTCCGCAATCTCCTTCACCACCACACTCACACGAGCCACCCCGGCAGGGCGGCGAGCTTCTGGTCGGGCTGTGGGGCGATCCGGTCCGCGGCCTTCGTCGACCTGGGGGGCTTCGATGACGCCTTCCGTCACCCCAGCGTCGAGGACATTGAACTCGGCCTCCGGGTGCAGGCTGCCGGCGGTCGGATCGTGCTCGACCCGACCATCCAGTGCAAGCACCACAAATCGTGGTCGCTGCGTTCGATGGTGATGACCGACATCTTTCAACGCGCCGTTCCCTGGACGCAGTTGATCCTGGAGAGCCACGACCTCCCGGCGACCCTGAACCTCGACTGGGGCAACCGGCTGTGCGGAGCCGCAGCCTTGTTCTCGGCCGCCCTCCTTCCCGTGGGAATCGTCACCAGGACCTGGTGGCCCCTTCTCGCCGTGCCGGTCGTGCTGCTGGCGATGGCTTGGATGCACCTCGACTTCTACCAGCTCTGCCGGCGGCGCCGCGGCGTGGCCTTTGCCCTCGCGGCGTTCGCCCTTCACTGGCTTTTCTATCTCTACTCCACCCTGACGTTCGCGACCGTCGTCATCGGGTCGAAGGGATCGCTCGTCCTGGGGCGTCTCCCGTGGCCCCGGCTTTTCGCCCGCGAGAACAGGCAGGCCCCGAGCGCCGCCAGAGGGCGGTTCGGCTGGTGAAGAAAGGCCTGGCCTGGGTTGCCCCCGGCCGTGCCCGAGCCCCTTCCGGGGCAATCACGGGGCAGGGTCTTCAGATGAAGTGGACAGGGCCGGAATCGAACCGGCGACACATGGATTTTCAGTCCATTGCTCTACCAACTGAGCTACCTGTCCGGCAGATCGGAGCGGAATTGTACCGCAGTCGTCGCCCGATTCGTAGCCCCTGGCGCGAAATCCCTGGCTTACTCCCCATCCCTGCCGCCACGAGAGGCGAGGAGCACGACGAGCGTGGCGAGAAAAGCGCCCACGCCGCAAACCACCGGCCCCGCAAACGCCGGGAGTAGCCCGGCCAGCCCCGGGACGAAAAGCCGCAGGGCCGTGATCGCAGCGGCCCCGGCCAACCCGGCAGAAAACGCCAACACGAAGACGTTTCCGGCTGGATTGGCCCCCGCCCCGGGCCGCCCGAGAACAAACGCACGGAGCGCATCGAACGGGGATGAGCCATGCGCAGGTACGGGAGGGGGCGAAGGCCATTCCCAGCCCGACGGGCCGTCTCCGCCAGTCGAGGACGCGAACACGGAATCGCCGCGGGCTCCGACCGACCGGCGCGAGGACGCGGTCTTCGAGAGGGGGGATTGGATGCCCGACGGATATCCGCTCGACCCGCCGCCGGAAAGCGACGCCTCCCCACGCTCGCCGCTTCCAGCCTCAGAGCCAGGGGCGCTTGCGCGCCCGGAGGAGGATGCCCGGGATGATTTCGGCCGGGCGCGCCGGCCCATGGGGACGGGTGCGTCGGGCGTCCAGGGACGCAACCACTCGATGACCGCGTCGGCAGTGCCAATCCGCTGGACCGGATCCTTCTCCATCATCGCTTCCACGACGCGGCAGAAGGCATCGCTCACGCCGGGGGCGAACTTCTGGATCGGGGCGGGAGCTTCGGTCAACTGCCGTCGCGCCTTGTCCTGGCGCGTCCCACCGGGAAAAGGGACCTGCCCGGCGAGCACGAAATAGAGCGTGCATCCCAACCCGTAGACATCGGCCGCCGGCCCGACCGTGTCAGGCGAACGGATCTGCTCCGGCGCCATGTAGTCCATCGTGCCGACGACGCGGCCCAGTCGCGTCGATTCCGATTCGAGCACCGAGCCGGCGAGGCCGACATCGAGGAGTTTTGCCCGACCGGCCGGCGTCACGAGGATGTTCCCCGGCTTCACGTCGCGGTGAACGAGCCCCTCGGCATGGGCATACGCCAAACCACGGGCCACCTGAGTGACGACTGCCGCGGCAGCGACTTCGTCGAGCGTTCCGTATTTGAGGACCTGCTTGCGAAGGTCAACGCCGTCCACGAGTTCGGTGACGAGGTAGTAGACCTTCCCGTCGTGTCCGGCATCGAGCGCGCGGACGAGGTTCGGATGATCGAGCCGACCGAGCATGCGGATCTCGCGGCGGAACGCAGCCTCGGTATCGGGCGTCGATTTCGCCCTCGGCAGCACTTTGACGGCGACCTCGCGCCCCATCATCGCGTGCTCCGCTCGGAACACCTGCCCCATGCCCCCTTGGCCGAGGACATCGAGGATTCGGTACTGACCGAGGGTCAGCTTCCGACGGCCGGCCAGCATCTGCGTCGCTTGGAAGCGGGTCAGGATCCCCCGTTCCACGAGAACGTCGGCCACTGCCTGATCCCACCGCGACGGATCACTCCCAGTGCCGAGGCTAGTCCGAACGACCTCCTCGGCAGAGTCGATGGCGGTTGAGTCGACGAGCGAACTGGCAAGCGCCGTCTCGCGGAAGCGCGCAGGGGGCCCCGAGGCCGGCAGTTCGCCAGCCTCCGGATCGTCCCGCCCGTCCCCGTCGGTCACTCCCATGGCCGTAAACCTACCCTCCGGCGAACAGCGGGGGGAATCGCACCGTCCAACCCGACGGGAGGGGAGCCTCGAGGCAGAGCGGCTCCCCGCTCTCCGGATGGTCGATTTTCAGCCTTCTGGCGTGGAGGCAGATCCCCTGGGGAAATGGCAATCTGGCACCATACCGCCGGTCGCCGACAATTGGACAACGGCGGGTGGCCAACTGGATCCGAAGCTGGTGCTTCCGTCCCGTAGAGGGCTCGAGTTCGACCAGCGAAACCTCACCGGCCCGCCGCACGACCCTCGCTTTCACGACCGACTCTTTCCCGGGCCCCTCCTCCCCCTCGCCCCCGTCCTCATCCCGGTCCGAAGGCCTGGCTCCCCCCCGCCCCACGCCCCCGAGGCCGAGCACCCTGGGATCGGCTGGCAGGGTGTCACACCACTCCACCCACTGTCCGAGGGGCGCCGGAAACCTCCCCTCGGCAATCGCAACGTAGTCCTTTCCGACGCGACGCTCGCGAAACTGCGCGGCGAGATCCGCGGCGGCGGCACTCGTCTTGGCAAACACCACCACGCCCGACACCGGCGCATCGATCCGACTCACCACCCCGATGAAACTCCGGGTGAGACGCGCCAGGGTGTAGAGACTCGTCTCGCCACGAGGGGCATTGGCGGTCGCAATCCCCGCCGGCTTGACGCAGGCGAGGAGATAGTCATCTTCGTGGAGGACCACCAGCCCCTGGGGAATGCTCGACATGGGATCACCACCGCGTCCACGGATCATTCTTGCCAGCCGATCACCACGCCGACGCCAACTTGCCATCGAAGCCGGCTGGGAGATCGAAATCATCCCGCCCCCGGACGAGGCAGAAGCGGCCGCTCCGGGCCGCCGAACTGGAGAATCCCTCGAAGCGTACGTCCTGCGGCTCGCCCGAGCAAAAGCAGAGGCTGTGGCGGCCAGCGGTGTCCGTGGGTTGATTCTCGCCTGCGATACCCTCAGCGAAGTCGACGGCCGGGAACTCGGCCAGGCGGCCAGCGCGACCGAGGCCCGCAGCATGCTCGAATCCCTCTCCGGTCGAAGGCACCGGGTGGTCACCGGTGTCTGCCTGTGGCTGTGCCCCGAACGGGCCCCCTGTTGCGCTACCGACGAGAGCGAGTTGGAAATGGGCCCACTCGAGGAGAGCTTCCTCGAGTGGTATCTCGACAGTGGGCTGTGGCGGGGAAAAGCCGGCGCGTGCGGGTTTCAGGACGAGCGTCTTCCTCTCCGTCTGATCGCCGGGAGCCCTTCCAACGTCGTAGGACTGCCCCTCGAGCTCATCAGGCGAATGCTCGCCGAGATCCCGCAAGAGTTCGACTCGCTCGAGGCCGACAAGCCGA
>JBIIQL010000200.1:0-6483 GCA_044342095.1 Pirellulales bacterium | reverse complement strand
CAGACGCACGACGTTGCGGATTTGTGCGCCGATGAGGCTGTGCGGGTCGCGTCGCTCGAAAAAGTCGGCGATCGTCACCAGAAGATCGAAGGCCTCGGCCCGACTGGTGAGCGCGCCCCGCCGCCCACTCTCTCCATCCACAGCCTCGGCCGGAGTTGAATCGGCATCTGTCCCGACGTCGCCGGGTCCTGACTCCTCTTCCGGCTGCGACACCGCCGCTGGGGCGAAGGTACGGATCGCAGCGTCGCACTCCTCGAAGAGGTCGCGGATCGGGCCGGCAGGCAGAACGGCAGCGCCTCCAGAAGCATCCGACACGGTATTGGACAGCAATTCCCATTGCTCGACGGCATGACCAAGTTCGAGAAACACCTCTCGGAGATGGGGAAGCGGTGTGGAGCCAACGGCCTGTTCGAACTGCGCCGGCGACACCGCGCCGCGCTCGACCGCCAGTTTCAGTTTCTCTTCGCTCTCCTCGTGGATGAGTTCGCGACTGCTCCGCCAGTGGCACAAGGCGTATTCTTCGTCAGACCGGCTCTTCGTGAACGGAATGTGGAGAATGGCGGGAATCAGCAGCCCCTCGCTATCGATGCCGACGAGCCGCTGGAGCGGCAGCGTTCGTTCATCGACCACGGCCTGATCGTCCGCCGGTCCGTCCTCCGGATCGGGAATCGGAAACAGGTCGCCCCACGTCGATTCAACCATGCATCGGGTCATCGCGAACCCGGCCGCGAGCCCGATGAAACCATCGGTCCGCGCGAGGGCCTCGATGGTCATCGCCACGATTTCGAGGTCACGCGTACGGTTCCTGAGGATTTCGAGCCCGCCGTCCCGCACCTCTTCCCAGACGCCGCGGGCCGCGGGCCAGCCTCCGTCCGAACTATCACCGTCGTCGGCACGACGCTCGATCCGACGAGCCTCCTCGCGAAGATCGCGGAGGGCCGAACGTACGGCCCTGCCGTCCTCGGACAGCTGGAGGTTCTCGCCACAGGGCTGATCCCCGCTGATCGGATAACTGAAGTCATTCGGATCCAAATCGACGGAGAGTGGCACAGGAGGGACTCCAAACAAGGCCGCAAAGTCTTCCCACACTCTACAACGGGAGGCGCGGCGCCGATGGCTCGCCCGGGCACGTCGGCCCCCGATTCCCCAGAGCCGCCAGCGGCCCGACGGCGGGGTTGTGTCGGTCGTGCCGCCATTGTGGGCTGTCGACGAACTGGCCCCGGGAGCCGAGGGGGATCGTCAGACAAATCCGCCCCTTTCCAGGGCGATTCGGAGGTCCGCGAGGGTCCGGGTCTGCAGCCGGCTGGCCCAGGCGACGCTGATCCCCACCCGCTTGGCAGCCTCGGTGAGCGTCCGGCCCTCGAAAAAAGTCCCGCGTAGCAGGGCCGCCTCTTTCTCGGGCAGGGCATCGAGCAGATCCCGCAGGCGCATCACCAACTCCAGATGGAGGGTCGCTGCACTGGCATCGGCTTCCCTGCCGAGCAGGTGGAAATCCTCCAGGTCGGTCCGTGCCAGACGCCGTGATGGGGGCCGATCGGCAAAGTTCTCCGCCGGCCCCACGACCGCCGTCGCCTTCGATGGTGGTCCACCATCGATCTCCGGCGATGACAACGCCGAGGCAGAGCCGGCTGGCCGGCGCTCGTAACGCCCCGCTTCGTACGCGGCACGATCGAACCACGACATTTTCCCCAGGCCGTCGAGCATCGCCCCGCGGATGCGATGCCAGGCGTAGGTGGTGAACTTCCGGCCGCGTTTGGCGTCAAACGCGGCGATCGCCTCGAGCAGGCCTATTTGGCCATAGGCCACGAGATCATCCATGTCGACGGTGTGCGGACACCGCTGATGGGTTTTCCAGGCGATCGCCCGCACGAGGCCCTGATGCAGCATGAACATTTCGTCCCGCTGATCCGCCGACGGCACCGCGGTCATCGCGACATTTTCCACCAGATGATCGCCCCGATCGCGGCCACCATCACTGCCACGGCCGCGAAGAGTGCGCGTGACGTCCGGCGTGCCCAGGCTTCAGCCCGTAGGCTCTCGTCGGTCCAGTCGAGTTCGCCCTGAAGGTGCACGACCCGGTCGAGCACTTCCCGGACGAAGGCGCGGCGTTTGGGCTGCCGCGAGATCGAAGCGACGTAGCAGCCTGCCAGGAGAGGCGCAACGCCCACGAGGCCACCGACGGGGTTGTGGGGATCAGGACAGAACGCTGGCGGCAGCACCCGGATCAGTTGCGAACTGACGTGCAGTCGCATCCGGAGGAGCATCGCCAGCAGGTGGCGGTTGGTGGGCTGCTGGGCGATCCGCCGCGGGTCGAGCAGCAGGTCCACCAAGTGATCGATGAGTGGGCCTGTGGCGTTCAACGCCAAGGCTCGCAGGGACTCGGGCGTTGGTGGCAGTCCGGGTGGAAACGATTGGCCGCAGGCGGCAGACCGCTTCCCCGGCTCGAGACGGCTGAGCAATTCGTCGATCGCCGGATCATCCTGGAGGACTCCCGCCAAAACCGTTACCGGCGCCCTCACCCCGAGCACGCGGGTGACGGTCGCCAGATCCTCTCCCAACGCGTGTCCGAGGCTCGCGGCATCAGCGTGGGCGGGGTGGTTCATCTGAAGCGGAAGCAGCACCAGGATGCCATTGATCGCTGCCATGGGGACGCGCGCCTGCCGCAGTTGGTCGCAGGCGTATTCGAGGCGTTCCATCGCTTCGCGACGCTCTTCGCCAGACAGGAGGGCGGTGGTCGTCGGTGCCGGCCGCGGCATGCCGCCGGCGTTGGAATCCAACGGCTGTCCAGACACGTCCTCGTTCCCGACCGGCACCGGAACCGCCAGCTGCGACTCCCCGGTCCGCGCTCCGTCGGCCGCCACCGCTCGGCGGGCCGTCGCAACGACCGACGTCTGCCCGGCTCCGGAGAGACAGACGAAGATGGCGTCATGCGAGGCGAAGATGTGGAGTGGTCCGCCACCGCTCGGCGACTGCTCGACGACGAGTGACGTCGGCGTTTCCGCGAACAAGGCCCGCTCGAACTCGCCTCCATCACTCCCGAGAACGAGGAAGAGCGGCGTTTCGGTCAGGGCGATCTGTTGCCTCGCGAGGTCTGCGGTTGCAGCGTCCCAGGCTGCTCGGATATCGGGCCAGCGGCCCTCCTGGTGTTCGAGCCACAGGCGGGCCGCCTGATGGACGAGCACCGGCACGACCAGGAGCAGGATCACTAACGCGAACGCTTTGCCCGGACTCCACCATGACTGGAGCACGGCGAGGTCGCCGGTCCACACCACCACACCGACTGCCAAGAGCACCACGACCAGTTGGAACAAGGCGACGATCCAGGCGATCCTCGCCGCCACCGTCACGTTGCCGAACCAACGAACCGCCGCCACGGTGGCCGTGTATGGCAGCAGCAGGATCTTCAGCAGAAGTTGCATGGTGGGGTGGATCGCGGCGGTGGGCTTCGAAGGCGGTGGACGACATGACACGGCGCCGAATGCGGCCGTCGGTATCCCGGAAAAACCTCGGCTTTTCGGGAGGTGATCGACGTGGAAACATCGGCGTTCATGAATGTTTCCACTGGCGGTTCGTTTTGGCAACGACCTCGAGCGCGTCGGAAAAGGAGGGCGATCAGAGGAGAAAGGCTCCCCAGGTCGTGACGATCAGCGCCGCCGCAGCCAAAGCCGACAAAAGGATCGCCCACATCAGTTCCGACCTGCCCGAAAGAGGTGGTGCCCCTGGCACATCCGGACCGATCGCGGGAACGACGGGCCGATCGACGCTCAGTTTGACGACTTGTCCGTTGGCCCGCAGCCATGTGTCGAGGGCGTCGGGGCGGTCACGAAATATGCCGCGGAATCCCATCAACACAGCGGCCAAGTACACCTGGAGCGTATCCCGGGACGGAAGGGCGGCCGCCCTCTCGGCCCGTGCGTAGAACTCGGTGGCCCTCCGCCGCGATCCGTACAGTTCCACCTCGAGCGCATGGTTCTCCCACCAAGACTGCCCCGGCCAAGGGATATCGACGATCATCAACTCGTCGGCCGCCGCGGCCAAGGCGTAGCCGGCCAGTTCCCACTCCGCCGCGAGCGGTCCGCGGCATCTGGCGGCGGTGGCGTCGAACTTGGCCCGAAGCGAGGCCCGCTCGACGTCGACCGGACCGGCGCTGCCGTTCTCGGCCCGCTCCGCCAGCGCGAGCACGTCCTGAATGAGTGGGACAACCGCGACGACAAAATCTGGAGTCATGTCCCTGCTGCCTGCATGTTCGAGCGGACTGACGCGGACGCACCGCGGCGTTTCACCGGGTTATGGCGAACAGCGCGAACTCGAGCGACCCCTTTTGGCTTTCGTAGACGACGTCGACGCGGCGCTTCCCGGCCAACTCGTCTCCGTTGAGGATCGACGTATCCCTCAGGCGGATGCCCATCGACTGCGTGGCCTGCACCGACCGCCAAGCCGGGTTCTCGGTCCCGATCCGATAATAAAGCCAGCCGCTTCGCCCGGGCAGGGCCCGCGGTAGGCGATCGACAGGAAAGAGTTCCAAGCCCGGCACACCCATCCGGAACAATCGATCCACCTCCTCCGTACTCCCCAGCTTCCAATCGAGGTGGTTGTCGCCCGTCAGCAGCCGGTGGCACACCTCTTCCGACATGTCACCCCGGCGGACACCGACGTAGCACTGCCAGTCGGACTGGAGCCATTTCGGCTCGAGCGCGGCCGAGAGCGTCGCCGTGCCGATCCCCACGAAGTAGCGCTGCTCGAAATCGAGCACCGCCACTCGCGACAGCATGGTCTCGATGATCTCTTTGACACGACGAAAAACCCGCGCCAGTTCGTCATGATCGTAAAGGGGAAGTTCGTCGAGCCGGCGATCGGCCTCGAAAACCGCCAACTGCCCGGCCACGCGACAAAGCTCCGTGTAGGCGGTGCGAGGATGGACGCCGCGGGCGAAGGCGATCACCCGCAGCACGCTGCGGGCCTCGAGGAGTTTGGAAAGCATGAACAACCGATCCAAATCGCCCGGTTCCGAACTGGAGAAGCCGACCTGCCGACCGACGACCTGCTCCGTGAGCACCTCGACCTTGCGGCCGATCAGGTCATAGATGCCCCTCACGACGTCACGGCCCAATGGTGGCCACGCATCGACCGACAGCATCGGCGGAAAATAGTCGGGATCGATCTCGGGGGGGCCCTCTCGGTTCGCCGCTTGACGGATCTGGGCGATCGGCAGGAGTTCAAAGCCCGAAAGATCCTCGGTCGAGAGCTTGAGACGGAGGTTGAGCCGAAGGAACTCGATCTCCTGGTCGTTGCCCCCCGAGGTCTCGTCCTGAAGCGTCTGATGGTGGGCCTTGTAGCGGCTGCGGTCGTACGGGCCCGGCGGCGACACGTTGGGCCCTCCCGGGTCGAACCGCGGTGCCGCCAGATAGACCCGCACCGTCTCGTTGACTTGGAGGGATTCGCCGAGGGCCGCCGACAATTTCGCCAGTTCCGCCGAAGCCGCGTCCAAACTGACACGCTCGGGCTCCTCGCCCGCCTCGAGCCAGACCAGCCCGCCGTCCCGAAGGCGCGCCTGACACGCCCGGAGGACGAGTTGTCGATTGGCCAGTGCCACCGGATCGATCTCCAGCCTCACGATCCCGTAGCAAAAAGGCTCCGCGGCGATGGTGGAGAACGCCAGACGTTCCGTCGCATGCCGATCGGCGGCTTGAAAATGGTGCGGCCGGAGGAACATTCCCTCCGACCAATTCACGGGAAGATGACGCATGTCTGCATTCCGGAGAGCGATCACCAGGGCCACTGACGCACCGCCCCCCCCGGGGGCCGTCCGATGGCTGCGCCGTCGGAGACCGGCAGCGGAGAACGCCAGGAAAACCTGTATCGTAGCCTGCCGACGACAGTCTATACACTACGAGCCTCTTCTCCCATGAACGAGCCACCTCGCACCCAAACCGGGCCCGCCGAACCGGACGCCGATGCCCTTCGGGAGCGTCAGGACCGATGGCGTGCCGGCACGTCTTCGTCTCGCCGCCCCGCGACGCGGAGAGTCGCGGCCGGCGCGGGTCTGGCGCTCGCCGCACTGGCAGCCCTCGTGCTTTCAACGGCCCTCGTGGTGGCTCCCCTGTTCTCCTGGCAGACGGCCGGCGTCGCTCTTGTCGTCGACGGATCGACGGCCGACGTGCTTCCGGCGGTGCCGTTCACCCATCAGGACATGGCGGCACTCGCCGCGTCGCTGTCGGGTCGGCTGGCACCGGCACTCTCGACCGACCTTTTGCCATTGAAGGACTTCGATACCGTGGAGGCCATGCGCGACCGGCTCCACGGTTTCTTCGTCCAAATGCCCCTCCGTGGCAAAGATACGATGATCGCGTATGTCCGCGGACAGTGCCTTGTGCCTCCGCCGCTGCTCGATTCCGATGGCAACGAAAGACCCGATCCGCTCGGCGGCCACGCGTGTCTCGTCGCCACGGACGCGACGCTTCGCGGAGAGGGGCTGCGCGAACT
>JBIIQL010000199.1:0-6487 GCA_044342095.1 Pirellulales bacterium | reverse complement strand
AAAACCGAGACGGAACCATCACCTCCGGCAGGCGTTGGGCCGTCCATCTCCGCAGCGCGTCGGTGTCGATAACGCGGCCGCGCGACACCACCCCGGCGACAAGCGTGGCGGCCCCGCCTGCCGGAGGATCCACGACGACCACGGCGGCCGTAGCGATCTCCGGATGGCCCGCGAGACACGCCTCGATCTCCGCTGGCTCGATCCGGTGCCCCCGAATCTTCACCTGCTGATCGGTGCGAGTGACGAACTCGAGCAGCCCGTCCTGTCGCCAGCGGCAGGCATCCCCCGTGCGGTACATCCGCGCTCCCGCCTCGCTCGCGAACGGATCGGGGAGGAACCGTTCGGCCGTCAGATCGGGGAGGTTGTGGTAGCCGATGGCCAGTTGGCCACCGCCGAGGAAGAGTTCTCCCACCGTCCCCACCGGCACTGGCCGCCGGCCTGCATCGAGGACATAGCAACGAACGTTGTCGAGCGGGCGGCCGATCGGCGGCGTCTCCCGCATCTCATTCCGACGGCACACCCACGCCGTCGCCCAGACCGTCGCCTCCGTGGGGCCATAGACATTGATCAGTTCGGCAGCCGATCGGTCGAGAAATCGGTCCATCACACCGACCGGCATCGCCTCGCCTCCGCAGAAGACGCGGCGGAGCGTCGGGCACGAGACGAAGGAGTCATCATCGACGAGGAGGGCGAGGAGCGACGGCACGAACTGGGCGACGGTAACACCCGCTTCCCGCACCACCCCGGCGACCCGGACAGGATCGGTCCGTCCCGGGGGGAGAATGACCAGCGAAGCGCCAGCCAGCAACGGGCCAAAGACCTCGTAGACCGAAATGTCGAACGTCGCCCGGGTGGCGTGGAGCATGACATCGGTGGCATCGAGAGGAAAGCGCCGCTGCTTCCCACGGAGGTAGTTCACGACCGCGGCATGAGGAATCACGACCCCCTTCGGCCGTCCGGTCGATCCCGAGGTGTACATCACGTACGCCGCCGCGGCCGGATCGACGTCGGGAAAGGCGACCTCCGCAGACGGGACGGGCCCCGGATCGTCAGGATCGACGACCTTGACTCCCGCCGGCCAACCAGCCGCACAGTCCTCCCCAGCGATGATCGCGGCAAGGCCGGCATCAGAGGCGATGAACGCCGTCCGCGCCGGCGACGCCTCCCGGTCGAGAGGCACCCAGGCCGCGCCAACCCGGAGCACCGCAAGCATCGACGCCACCGCGTCGATCGATCGAGGCAGCGCGATCCCGACACGGTCCCCGGGGCCTATCCCCGCCTGACGTAATCGAAGCGCCAGACGCACCGCCGAGCCCTCGAGCTCGGCGTAGGTGACCGTGCGGCCACCTTCACCGACGGCGACGGCGGTGGGGCTCCACTCGCTCTGTCGGGTCACGATCTGGTGGAGCGTGTCGGCGGGCCCGAGATCGACCGCGGTGTCATTGAAGTCATCGAGCAGCCGCCGTCGCTCCGTCGTGGGCAGCATTGCCATTCGAGCGATCGGCACCGTCGGCCCGGCGGCCGCTTCGATGAGGAACGACTCGAACTGCGACGCCAGTCCGACGACCACATCTCGATCCATCAGGCCGGCGGCAACCTCGAGCGAGCCCTCGAGACCGTCGGGGCAGACCTGGAGCGTCATCGACAGATCGAACCGACTCGTGGCGGTGTCGATCGGCACCGGCTGCAGGGTCGCATCGCCAATCGACCACGACAGACTCCCGGCTTCGACGACAGTGAGCAGGACGTTGACGAGGGGCTGCCGGATCCCCTGCCGTGTCGACACCGCCGCGGCCACGATCTCGTCGAAGGGAAGATCGGCATGGTCGAGCGCCCGGAGAAAGATCTCCTGGACGTGGGCCGCGAACCCGGAGAGCGTGAGCGAGTCAGGCGTTGCCCCATCGTCGAAGCGAACGCGGACCGGCAGCACATTGATGAGGCAGCCGACGGCACCGGCGGTCGCCGCGTCGCCGCGGGTGGCCACGGGGGTGCCGATGACGAGATCGCGTTGGCCGGTGACCCGCTGGAGCCAGGCATGGGCGGAGGCGAGGAGGAGGTTGAACAGCGTCACCCCGGAACATCCGGCCAAGTGCCGTAATCGATCGAGCGACTCCGCCCCGACCTTGAACCGCCGTGTGTTGCCGCGTGACGGATCAATGGCTCTCGCCGATGACTTGCCCGGAAGGGTGGTTTCCACGGGAACGGCGGCGAGTTCCTCCCGCCAGAATCGACGATGCCGCTCGACCTCTGCCGCCCCCGAGACCGACGTCACGATCGGCTGGCTCACGCCGGCGGCTCCGCCATCAGCGGCGTACGCGGCGGCGAGGTCTCGGCGGAGAATCCCGATCGACCACTCATCGACGATCGCGTGGTGGAACGACAGCATCAACACCGGATCGGCACCGGCGACATCGAACCGCACGGCCCGCAGGAGCGGCGCGACGGTCAGATCGAACGCCGCGGAGGCCTCGTGCAGGAGTGCCGCCGGAAGTCGCGACGGTTCTGCAAGCGTGATCCTCTGCCACGGCACGGCCACCGAAGCCGCCGGCAGAATCCGCTGCACGAGGTCGCCGTCGACCTCGACAAGCGCCGTCCTCAGCGACGGATGGCGGATCACAACCGTGGCCAGAGCCCGCTCCAACCTCGGCCAATCGATCGGCCCGGCGACGCGCCATGCGATCGGGACGTTATAAGCCCCTGGATCGGGAAGGAGCGACTGCAGCAGCCACAGGCCACGCTGCATGGGCAGCGGCCGACACTCGATCACGAGGTTCGTGGCCGGGATCGTCTTCAGCGCCACGGCCGATTCGGGGAGCGCCGCTGGCGGCACGCTGAGCACGGCGGCGAGATCGGAGAGCTTCGGCGACTCGAACACCGATCGCACCGTCAAGCGGACGTCGAACCTCCGATCGATCGCCGCCACCAGTCGCATCGCGAGGAGCGAATTACCACCACGGGCGAAAAAGCCGTCATCGCGACTGACCGCCGGCAGCCCGAGCAGATCGCACCAGATCGCAGCGAGCACCTCCTCGACCATCCCTCGGGGGGGCGAGAAGGCTGCCTCGGCCGCGATCGTGTCGCCGTTATCGGGAAGCGGAAGGGCCGTGTGGTCGAGCTTGCCGTTGGAACTGACCGGCAGCATGTCGAGACGGATGAATCTCCACGGCACCATCGCCTCGGGGAGCCTGGAGGCAAGCAGGGCGCTGAGAGCAGCGTCGTCGGGCGTCGTGCCCCCTGCCACGAGGTAGGCGACGAGCCTCCGATCCCCCGGCGCGACGTCATGGCCGATGACGACCGCCTGCTTCACCCCCTCGACTTCTTCGAGGGCCGTCTCGATCTCCTTCGGCTCGATACGGAATCCGCGGATCTTGAGTTGCCCGTCGATTCGGCCGAGGAACTCCAACGTTCCGTCGCTCCTCCAGCGGCACAGGTCGCCGGTGCGATAGAGCCGCGAGCCGGGGCGACGACTGAACGGATCGTGGATGAACTTCTCCTTGGTCAACTCCGGACGGCGAAGATACCCGATCGCCACCCCGTCGCCGCCGATCAGCAATTCCCCCGGCCATCCGATCCCCATCGGCCGGAGCGAATCATCGACGACGTAACACGTCGTGTTGGCCAGTGGCCGACCGATCGGCACGCTGCCGTCGGGAAAGCCTTCGTCGCGGTCGATCGCGTGCGTCGAGGCGAACGTCGTCGATTCCGTGGGCCCATAGCCGTTGGTGAGACGAATCCTCGGCAATCTTTCGAAGGCCCGGCGCACATGCTCGACCGACAAAGCCTCGCCTCCGGTGATCACGTGATCGACCGGCGCGAGGACGTGCGGATCGGTATCGACGAAATGATTGAAGAGCGCCGCGGTGAGCCACAGGCAGTTCACCCTCCCCGCGACGATCGATTCTCCCAAGCGGCTCGGTTCAGGCAGCCGATCGGGAAAGATCACGCACGTGCCACCACTGAGGAGAGGGGCCCAGAGTTCGAACGTCGAGGCGTCGAAGGCAACGGGCGCCAGGAGCAGCGTCCGCAATTCGGGACCAAAGCCTGCGTACGATTGGCCGCACACCAGCCGGACGACGGCCCTGTGCGGCACGACAACCCCCTTCGGTTTCCCGGTCGATCCCGAGGTGTACATGACGTAGGCGGGCATGTCTCCGTCGGTCACGACGGCGCTCGACGGCGCGGAGTCCTCCATCCCGAACGCCTCGTCGGAATCGACCAACACCCGATTGGCTTCATGGCCGGGGAGCAAACCGGCCAGCACCCGGGACGTGACGATCGCCGCCACATCGGCATCCTCGATCATGAAGGCGAGTCGTTCGGCGGGATTGTCGGGGGGGAGCGGAACGTAGACGCATCCCGCCTTGAGGATGCCGAGCGCCGCCACCACGAACTCGACGGAACGGTCGAGGAGGATCCCTACGAAGCGACCTGCGGCGACGCTCGATGAAGCCAGGCGGCCGGCGAGCCGGTCGGCGGCCGTATCGAGGGCGGCATAGGTCACCTCACGCCCCTGACAGGAGAGGGCCACGGCATGCGGAGTCCGCCGAGCCTGCGCGGTGAAACGCTCGTGGAGCGTGGTCGGAGGTCCCGCGTCGGAGGCGTTGTCGTTGAACTCTTGGACGACCCGACGGCGCTCGACGTCACTGAGTAGGTCGACCGACTCGAGCGCCACCTGTGGGTCGTCAGCCACGGCCCGGAGAAGGGCCAGGTAACGCTCGACCATCTGCCGTACGACCGACTCGTCGAGGACATCGAGCGCGTACTCCACCGTTCCTTCCAGCGAGCCATCGGTGTCGGAGGCACGGAGCGTCATCGTCAGATCGAATCGAGCGGTGCCGGTGTGGACTTCGATCGGCTCCACGGCCACGCCCGCGAGTCGACGCGTTGCCGCCCCCTCCTCGAGGAACACCAGCGCCACGTTCCCGAGCGGCTGAAGACTCGATCCTGCCGAATCGGGGACTGCGGATACGATGCCGTCGAACGGCAGCGACGCGTGGGCCATGTCCGCGAGGAAGGCGTCGCGTGCCGCCCGCACCATCCCACTCGCGGTGCCGTCGCCGAGCGCGGACTGCCGCAGCCGTATCGGGAGGGTGTTGAGGTAGCACCCCACCGCCGACTGCAGCGGGGCCTCGTCCCGGTTCGCGAAGGGCGTGAGCACGACCGTGTCGTCCGTTCGCCCAAGACGCTGCAACCACACATGGCAGGCGCCGATGAGGGCGTGGAACAGGGTCGCCTGTTGTCCACGTGCGATCCGCCGCCACGCCTCGACGACCGGAGCCGCGACCGTGAAACGGTGGAGCGAACCGCGACCTGTGAGCGTCGCACGCCCGCGCTGCCTCTGCGGCCACTCGAAAGCCGAAGGAGCGCCGGAGAGCCTCTCCATCCAGTACGCGATGTGCTCGGCCGTACCGTCTGGTTGGGGCCGCTGCGAGGGCGCGACGATGGGCCGACGATCGGCTGGAGGACCCTTGCCGGAGATTTCGTCGAGCACGAGGCGAATCGACCAGTCGTCAATCACCGTGTGATGGAAGACGAAGATCAACACCCCGTGAGCCGCGCCGTTCGGGAAGCACACCCCCCGCCACAGCGGTGGCACCGACAGGTCAAAAGGCTCCCGTGCGACGGCCTCGAGCGCGGCATCGATTCCGCCAGGCCCCACCCCCGGATCCGATCTCCATGGCAGCGACAGCGCACCGGCACGGGCGTGGCGCTGCCGCAGCTCCCCCGCTTCGAGTCCGAGGCTCGCACGGAGGGCCGGATGGCGGTTCATCGCCTCGACGAGCGCCGCCTGCAGAGCCTCCCAATCGACGGGCGCCAACGGCCGGAACGCGATCGGAACGTTGTAGGTTGACGAATCGGGAAGGAGCGAGTGGAGCAGCCACAGGCCACGCTGCATCGGAAGGGGCTGACACTCGACCTCGTCGCCCGCGGCCGGCACCGTCGACAGGACCGCGGTCGATTCAGGAGTCGCGACCGGCGGTCCGCCGATCCGGGCGGCAAGGTCGGCGAGTACCGGTGTCTGAAACACGGTCTTCACCGGGAGGCGGACACCGAAACGCCGTTCGATCTCCGCCACCATCCGCATCGACAACAGCGAGTGGCCGCCGCACGCGAAGAAGTCGTCGTCGCGCCCGACCGCCGGAATCCGGAGCAGGCTGCACCAGATGGCCGCGAGCCCCTCCTCGACGGCCCCACGAGGGGGCGAGCGGGGGACGTCGAGGGACAACACCGGCGCCGCGTCGGGGAGCGCCGCCCGGTCGATCTTGCCGTTGGGGGTGAGGGGCAACCGCTCGATGACGCCGATCCGCTCGGGGAGCATGGCCGCCGGAAGCCGCGTTGCGAGCCAGGCAACGAGATCGGAAGGGCGGATCTCCGCCCCGGCGGCCGGCACGACGTGCGACACGAGAAACCACTCGCCACGATCGTCGCGCCGGGCGACGACTGCGGCCTCGGCGACGAGAGGATGCCCCGTGAGCACCGCTTCGAC